>JACRBM010000050.1 GCA_016219275.1 Chloroflexota bacterium | reverse complement strand
GATAGGCATGGAGCAGCTCGGGACAACGCTGATGAAAGAATTCGGCAAGACTACTGCGTTTGGGTAATAGATGTCCCGCAAGTGCGGGATCGTTGCCCAGGTCATGCAAAATACGCGTCGCCCCCCGCTTGGGATGAAGCCGTTTCAAAAGCAGAGTGTGTTCAGCGACGATCGGATCAAACGAACTCAAGGCACCTATCCCAGGTCGTGCGGCGCGAGTCTGGTGCAAACCAGCGACGCCGTGGTCGCGTCCAACCCGCCACCACCAGCGGACACAACTTTCCGAGCAGTGCTGTTGTTGCGCCAACTCGTGGATAGAGTGCCCAGCTAGTTTTTCGCGATATATAGATTCTCGCTGCGCAACGGTCAACACAGTACGGTGTGACATAGTTCTCTCCTTGAGGAGACTTGATTCCTCTGAGAAAAACTATATCACCGTCCTCAACAGGGGGTACGGTTATCGCTGGACTGTTGGGGGTCGAACCTTAATGGACTTTACAGCTGCTCTGTGACTTTGGCATCCAGAATACCAAGGTTTATCGGGAACGTTTCAACCTCGGGACGATTCATATTCCGACAATCAGACATCAGGTATGTATAAAGATAGTAGGCGTTTGAAAAGTAGATCGCCAACATCAAATCGGCGTATTGCGCGGAAAAATATATTTCCTTTAATTCTGTTGGTAACATTGGACGCTCGTGCTCATCAAACATTTTTGGTGGGCAGTCGTAAAAGAGCACAAATGCACCGAAAGTTCGACGATAGTAAATCGTACCACTTGTTCGCGATTTGACAGTAACAAACTCGGTTAGGGTCTTTTTTACATCTACTAGTTTTGTGAATACATCAAGCCCTGTTTGACTGCCAATTTTTGGGATTGCACGTTTAACCACTGCACTCGTAATTTGCCGAGGGATTCGCGTGTATGTGAGTCGTTGAAATAGCAAACTTCGTTCCTGTGCATACCATTTCTGATAATATGTTGTAAACAACTCGTTTTGCCTTCCGCGCAAAACTATTGGTATGCATAATCGCGGATTCGCACCCTCGAACAGGCAACTTGGGTGTATATTGAATGAACTGACAAAGCACGTTCCTGACTCAAGCACCAGTTCTCGAATTGAGTGATAGCCGGGTGTTGCAACAAGGGAGACAGGAACAATCATACTGAGACAACCCTTACTTTGCAATAGATTGAGGCTTCGTTCAATCACATTTGCATACAGATTACCGCAATCTTCAGTTTTATATCCACGCACGGTGTAATCACCCTTGACCTTGCCGTACTCTACATACGGTGGATTGCCGATGATCACATCGAAGCCACCTCGTTTCAAGATGCCGTAGAACTCGATGAACCAATGGAACGGTTGATGCGCCGCACGCCATTTTTCGACTGTCGCTTTTTTGTTCGGGTCAACGCCGTACTGCTTGGCAAGATAGCGATTGAGTTCCGCTTCCAACGTGCTCAAGCGGTCGCGCAAATTCTGTTTGTCGGCAGGCGTGACTGTTCCACCCAACCTGGTTTGTTGCTCACGGAACATCTTGAACGCGCGGTCCACCAATTCGGCGCGTTCGTCAATCCGCGTCATATCGTCGTCGAGATCCATTCTGCCTTGTGTGTCGCCCAGCACCGCTTTCCGCACTTCGTCGTACGTCGCAAAGCCAACCAGCGAATTACCTGCACGGATATTGAAATCAATATCAGGTAGCGGCTCAATGTCTTCAGCGCGTTCAATCTGGGCGACGAGTTTGAGGAACAAGCGCAGTTTACAAATTTCCACCGCCTCGCCCATAATGTCCACGCCGTATAGATTGTTGACGATGATGGATTTCAAAATGAAATAGCGGCGATTCGGATGTTCGGCAACGCGTGCCAACACCTCTTTGAAATCGCCGAACTTTTCGGGACGACTCTTTTCGCCCGAACGCTCCAACTCATCCAGGAACACTTGCATTCGATCCAAACACGCTTCGTACAACGCTTCCAAGATATTCAACGCAGCAAACAGAAACGCACCCGACCCAACCGTTGGATCGAGCACTGCCAGAATTTCGAGCGCGTGCCACAACGCGCGGAGTTGATCAGGATCTTCAATGTGCTCAATCACATCTTGCGCCAATTGGCGAATGTCCAGATTGAATGTGATCAGATCATTGACGTTTTGGATTTCGCGATTCTCAATTTTCGATTTCAACTCGGCGTAACGATTGCGCCGCGCGACGACCTCGCGCCACGTTTCTGTCGGCAAGGCAACTTCAGCAGGCGCAGACCTGTTCCATTCAGTTCGCTTTGCCACATCCTTGATGCCCGCCGCAATCTCTTTGGGTAGCGACTGGTCAACGCCGTGCTTTATCGCATCATAAATGTAGCGATTGGGATTGGCTTGCAAAATGGGTGCGATCCGCGCCGCGCCAATCCCCGCCGCATCGAACAGGTGCGGAATAATCGTCTCTTCGCCGATGTATCCCGTGATGTCCTCTTTGGTATAGAACGCGCCCATCTGCTTTTGATTGATGTACTTTTCAAAAATATAACCCAGCACATCGGGATTGATTTCCTTGTCATCGCGCAGAGGTCGCTCGTCGAGATGCCACTGGTATTCGTCGAAGAAAGCAAACACCTTGGCGAACGCGGCATCGGCGATGTCAATGTCCTTGCCGTAGCGTTCTTCCAGCGGATGTTTGGTGAACAAGCCACCGTTGAGATACGGAACCTTGCCAAGCAATGTATTCGTCGCCGCCGAACGTTCGCTCGCTTTTTTCGCAAAACCCTCAAAGAATAACGTCGTGAGAAAATGGGAATAGAACCGATCCGCGCCGCTCTTCTTGCTTGTTGCGAGACGATTCCGCAAATAATGGACATCCCCGTCCAGAAAAGTTTTGCGCTGAATAAAATAGATGAACATCAAGCGGTCGAGCATCACCGACGCATACCAGCGTTCGTCCGCTTCATCCGAGATACCCTTGACGAATTTTAGGAACGCGGCGTGCTCGGTTTTGAAACGCTCATAGAACTTTTTGGTCACGCGCTCCAGGTCAAGACCCGCCCGCACCGCGCCTGCCACCTGCACAATCGACAAATCTTCTTCTTGCGCGAGCGAGAATGCCAACGCCTCCAATTTCTGAATTAACGGCTCGCCATCTTGCGCTTTGCTGAAATGATGCTCGCTGCACGCGGCAGGTTTGCCCGCTTCACGCTTGACCCATTGCCAAACCTGGGTCGTCTGCGCCGCATCGGTAAAGATAATCAGATGCTCGTGCGCCGATTTGACGACCAGGGAATCAATCTTGCGCCGCATCGCATAATTCGGAATCGCGCGACTGTCGGTCGGCGTGCACGTGAACACACCGAACCCGCGTTTCTGCGCGACGGCGACAAGTTCGTACCGCTCCGCGTGACCATCCACCTCGACACGCAGAGCGAGCCGCGTGGTGCTTTTATCCCAGCCCAACTCTTCGATAAAGAGCGCGCAGAAATCAAATGCTTTGAGATAACGTTTGGCAAGTGGTTTGTTGATCGGCATTTATCTACACCCCGTAATCATTTTCATTTCTTCACCGCCCCAGGTTTTCGCGACTTGCGCGCTTGCTTGCGCTTGATGCGACGTTCGATGGCTTGTTTAATGAGCGCAAACTCGGGTTCGAGTTGCACATACGCGCGGCGAAATTTCGGATTCTTCATTTGCTCGTTGAAGAATTCGTCCACCGATGCGCCGGGTGTAGATTTTTTCGATTGAGTCATTTCACCCTTTCAGCCAACTCCCTCAATCCCAGCGAACAAATGATGCGCGATGACTGCGATTTGATTGGGCATTTTACGCGCTTGACGCTAAACTATGAATGCCGTATAATGATGATTGACCGGACTTGTAAGTCCTGGACCTGTTGCTCCGATGTAAGTCGGTGCTACTCCGTCAGCGCAAGCTAGACGGTGAGAATCAACTCCCAGGGTGAGCCGGTTTTTCTTTTTCAGAATCCGATGACTGATTCCCCCACTTGCTTGTCCTCAATGACTCGGTAGTACGTGTCATCCTCATGCGCGTATTTTTGAAAGATGCTCCACGCGACCACGTCCGCCGCTTGCAATGCTCTTTCGTTCCGCGAGTCTGCATTTACGAATGTCAACGTGCTTCCTACCGGTTGCGCGTTCACAATCGTGTTCGCCAGTTTATCCCACAAACTCGCTTTGGTGTAACGGCGATCCATCGTCAAAATTACGCGCGAGTGCTGTGCCAGAACCAGCCGCACACACTCGGCGCACGTCGCGCGGTACCAATCTTCCGGATCGTCCGGCACGCGCGCCGCTTGTTTGTCCAAAATCGCCGCGTAAATTTGAATGTCCAACTGCGCCAGCCGGTTCAACATCTGAAAAATGAGTTTGGGCGGACTGTGCCACGCTTTGATTTCGGGAATTTCGCGCAACTCTTTACCCAAACTTTTGCGCGTGCGCGTAACGACTCGTCGCAAAGGTTCCAGATTACTGCACACAATCCCGGCGACCACCAGATAGCGCGAGGAACGCGCGCTGTGTCCCGTATCCCCAGCTTCGTCAAACACGCCCTGCATCAAAACCAGATCACTCACGCGCCAACTCCCTCAATCCCAACGAGCAAATGATGCGCGGTTCCTGGGTCTGTTGTTCCTCTTCGACGATGCACAGCCGATCATCTTCGCGCAAACTGATGACAATTTCCGCGAGTCGTTCATCGGGAATACTCGCGCGCAGTTGG
Source organism: Chloroflexota bacterium (assembly GCA_016219275.1). Lineage (NCBI taxonomy): Bacteria > Bacillati > Chloroflexota > Chloroflexota bacterium. The sequence goes on along the minus strand of JACRBM010000050.1, from coordinate 56,924 downwards.
CGATTGAGCGCATCTACCGCCGATGAGCGCAAAGGATAGCGATAGATTTCATCAATCGCTTTCAATAATTCTTGCGTCTCGAACAATGTGCCTTGGATGCTTTCGGCGTACCGCTTCAAGCGTTCGTACGTGCGGAAGCGCGCGCCGGACGGTCGCCCCAATTGTCCGCCCACCGTTTTTTCATCGCGCACAATTTTCTCGACGCCCTGCCGAACTAGGTCGTGGTGCTTTTCATCGCGTGGTATTGCCGGCGTGTCCGCTGAACACTCCGCCGCTTTGAGAATGGCATACTGCGATTCGGTGACACTCTTGCCATCCTGGTCTACCCATGTGAGCGCATCATTACCTTCGGCTGTGCGGAGATAGACCAGCACGCCTTCAGGCGCCTGCGCCGTAGACGTATGTGCTCGCGTTGAGAACGCAATGGGTGGCAAATTCGGGATTGTCGTTTTGAGTGCTGGGTCGGCGTCAGTTGCGTTTTTCCAAATCTGGTACGCGTACGATGCCAAATCCACCTCGGTATCCGCTTCACCGTCGAGGATACCAGACTTTTCCGTGAACAAGTCGCGCACGGTTTGATCGTTACGGTCGTCTTCAAAAAACATTTCATCCGTGCCAACCACTTCGGCATTCTCTTGCAAGCGTTGGCGCACGCGCGAACGCAAGCGAATGATGCGCTCGACACCATCGGCTGGTAGAAATGAGTAGCACAGTATCTCTTCCGCCAATTGTCCAATGCGGTCCACGCGTCCGGCTCGCTGGATGAGGCGAATGATCGCCCAGGGCAAATCGTAATTCACGACGATGTTACAGTCCTGCAAGTTTTGACCTTCGCTCAACACATCCGTCGCGACCAGTACGCGCAGTTCGTCCTCTGGTTTGATGTACTCGCGTTGATTGTTGCTGACCGGGCTAAAGCGCCACGCCAACTCGGTCGGGTCCGCCGAATCACCCGTTGCGCCCATGAGTTTTTTCAGACCGCGCGCTTTCAACTGTGCTTCGAGATAGTAGACTGTATCGGCGAACTGGGTGAAGATGAGCACCTTGTCGCGCGGATGTTTTTTCGTCAATAGTTTTTCGAGCGCGTTCAATTTCGCATCGCGCGCCGGATCCCAATCGCGGCACAGCGTGAGAATCCGTAGTAACGCGTTGGCATCGCTCTGCAAATCGGCGACCAAATCCATGTCTTTGGCGCGTGATTTCTTTGCCGATTGATTCTTGAACAGTGCGGAACGCAACCACTTGAAGCGCGTTTTGTATTGCGTCGCATACTGATTGTAGATTTCTGCGGCGCGTTGTTTGAAATCGGTTTCGGTGCGCAGCGCATTCCCCGGCATCACGCCTTGCGCTTCGCCATTCTCATCGTCAAACAATTCCGCTTGCGCGCCGCTATCCTCGTCCGCATCGTTCACGCGCGCATCGAGCAGTTCTGCGCCTTGCGTACCCAGCGGAATCGGCAAATCGTTTGCGAGTGCGTGCAGGAAAATATAATTACGAAGAATGTGCCGCTCGACCGATTGCACGAACGCCGAACCGCTACTTTCCAAACGCTTGAACAGGTTCGTCCGGCAGAAACCCATCAAGCGTTTGCCCGCGCGGGACAGGTCTTGCAGAATTGCATCCTCAGCCGGTGTTAGGAGCACACGCGGCGGATCCGCATAGTTGCCCATGCCATAGCGGGGCAAGCACAAATTATTGATCGTGTCCACCACGTCGGGCGCATACATGCGTGCGTACTGATCGTTCGGATCGGCATCGTCAATCTTGAATGGCACTTTGCGCGGCAAGCGCGTTGGAAAGTAGGATCGTCGCCCGTCCGCAAAGGTGAGATACCGACGTCCGTGCTCGTCCTGGTTCGCGTAATTCGTCTGGATGAAGCCGCGTGTGCGCCGCACGAGATACAAGCGCATCAACTCGCGCCAGTCTTCGGTAGAATCGCTTTTCTCGAACGCGGCAAGCGTGCGCAAGCCGCATTGATGCCGGCGGATAAATTCCGTTTCGCCAATCTCGCCAATCAAGCGTTCGGGGCGAATGCCAATGTCCTTGTCCTCGGGCACAAACAAACGCAATTGATTCGAGAGATCCAGGTAGGTCTTGTTGTACGGTGTCGCGGTGAGCATCATCACCTTGCACTCGTTCTTTTCGATGTACTGTTCGATGACTTTGTACCGCTTGCCCTCGCGGTTCCGCAAGTTATGGCTTTCATCCAGAATGAGCAAACGATGCCGCGGGAGACGCATTAACTGATTCTGAACCTGGCTCAGCGACATAACCGTCGCGCGCAAGCCGTACCGCATCCGATAATCATTCCACATCTTGACCAGGTTTTTGGGACAAATAACCAGCGTTTCGAGGAACTGATCGTTCTCCATGATGCTCGCGACTGCGGTCGCCATCAGAGTCTTGCCCAAGCCAACCACGTCACCGATGAGGACGCCACCCCGTTTATTCAAGTGATGTGCCGCGATCTTGACCGCCGCTTTTTGAAATTCAAACAACTCACGTTCAAAGCGTGCGGGGACGCTGAATTCGGCAAGCCCAGCGCGCGCTTCTTGCGAAAGGTGGTATGCCATATCGAGGTAGATGTGATACGGCGGAATCATCTCTTCGCGTGCCCAGGATTGCTCGATGATCGTCGCGAGTTCGTCCGAAATGTCCACGCAGAATCGGTCGCTCCACTGTTCCTCGAACCATGCGCCAAGTTTCTGGCATGCATCTAGGTCGAGCACGTCTACATTCAATTCACCTTGCTTGGAGAGACCTGCCATCGTGAGGTTGCTACTACCGAGGTAGCCAATGATGGGGTTGATGGGATCGGAACGAAAGAGGAGATACAGTTTGGCGTGGAGTTGGTGACGCAAAAAAAGTTTGACGACGACTTGCTTGGCGCGGATTTGTTTTGCAAGACGACGCAAGCCGGCTTCATCTGCGCTCGTCGGCGCGCCGATGGTCAATTGTTCGCGGAAATCTTCGGCGAGTTTCTTTTTCAGGCGGATTGTGGTTTGATTATCAATGCCGCTTGATTCAATGAGTCCGATGGACTCGCGCAATTCGTCCTGCGGTAACTTCTGCATACCAACGAGCAAGCGACAGCGATTTTCTTCGCCGCCCGCCCAGCGTTCAATATAGGCGTCAAGTTCTTTCCATCCTCGCAAGTTGAAATAGCCGACACAAAAATCAGCGCGGTTAGCAACATGCAATGTTTCTTTGAGTGCTGGCGCAAGGTACTGTCGAATGTTGTCAAAGATTCGCGGCATTGCGGTATCCTCGATTGGAATGAAAACAAACACCCGCCCTGGTATCCATTTGACCAGAGCGGGCATTCGTGCTACACTCTCGACCGTCCCTGGTGGTCTCTCACCTCGGACAATGCCTCGCGGGTTCTGCGAAAACTCCGCGGGGCTTTTGTTCTACATTATACTCTCTGTAGTTGATTTTACAAAACCAGTGTGTGGCTTATCAAACTGGGGAATGCCTATCTCTGACCTGCTCGAGCATTCGCCGAACCCAGAAGTGTCTGGGGCTTGCGCTCTGACACATTGAAGGGAACGCCAAAAGCTGAAAAAGCCATCTTGACAAAATGTATATACGGGGATAAACTGTAGAAGATGACAAAAGATGTGATGCTTTCGCCTATCAGGATTGAAAAAAAACTGCGCAATGACAGCGCAAAAGTAGCCAAACGAAAAGGTTGGACGATCTCATTTGTTGTTCGGTCAGTGCTACAAGCATTGGCACGTGGCGACGAACGCGTTATTCGGATTGTCGAAGAAGAACTGAATAAAAAATAGGGCAAACGAGTGTTAGCAGCACTCATTCGCCCTCTGCCCGCAGTGGTATAGCCCCCACCACGAGCAGTCGTACTATCATTGTATTTGCAATAGCGCAAAACTCACTTTGGGATGCACAAAAGCACCCGTTTTCAGGCGTTTGAGCCGCGATTCTCTACAGGGCGGCTTTTCCTAAAGTGACTTTTGCGGTATTGCTTGTATTTGCATTTCCTGGGGCTGAAAAGCCCCTTTTTCTTTTCTATCGTATCACGGAAACACGGTAACGGAAATCCGTGATATAGAAATCACGGCAAAATCACCAGTTTCCGTGATTGTAGGATTGGCTCTCCTGTGGTTTACTGAGCAAAATTATCTTGAAGGGGAGTCCATGAGCGAGAGCACCGTCGTATTGATGGTAATGGTGAACGTGCTCTGCGCGATCGGGAACTTGTTAGTTCGGATCGAGCGCCGCTTGTGCGCGATTGAAAAATCGTTCAAGCGGTAGATATGCACAGACCGTGTTCCCACAGATCAAAACACGGTCCGTGCACTTTCAAACCTTTGGAACTGTCCCAGGTTTAATTGGACTTGGGACCATTGGAGATCCTTTGCAGTCCTAGACAAATAGAATCCCTCGTTTGAACACCTCTGTTCATTCGTAAAGCCACCTTTCAGACTTGAACTGAAAACCGGCCGCTTACGATGCGGCTGCTCTACCGATTGAGCTAAGGTGGCGCGAATCTTTTCGGGTGGGAATATACCACACTTTGCGTTTTTTGCAAAATGCCTGTGCGGGAGTATAATCGGTCTGGATGTTCTGCCTGCCTCGTCCACGCGAGCAGGTTGCCTGGTTGTCCGCTGGTGGAACCCGAAGCGCGGTTTAGTTTGTAACTACACGGCGTGTCGTTCGTAAATACTATTGCGCGTCTGTTTGAATCTATTCTGTCCGTCATTCTTTTGGGGGATGCGCGAATTGTTGAAGTGTGTTATGCTCATCCCCGTCAAGAGCAAAACGCAAAGAACGGCATGTCACACGTGTGAGGAGCAAACGATGTTTGGCAAACGCCCCAAGCCGGTCGAAAAATCGAACGGGAACGCGTATCAACACGGGAATGAACACCTCATCGAACTGCGTCAGGTCGTCAAGAATTTTCAAACTGCCGCCGGATTGTTCACCGCGCTCAAAGATGTAGACCTGCGCGTGGATCGGAGTGAATTTGTCGCGGTTATTGGCAAATCCGGCAGCGGCAAGTCCACGCTCATCAACATGATCGCCGGGATTGATCGCCCGACCGCGGGCGAAGTCTTTGTCGGCGATACCGCCGTGCACAAACTCAACGAGGGACAAATGGCGGTATGGCGCGGTAAAAACCTGGGAATCGTTTTTCAGTTCTTCCAACTTTTGCCGACGCTTACACTCGTCGAGAACGTGATGCTGCCGATGGATTTTTGCAACGTACACCCCTCGCGCGAGCGCGAAAAAATCGCGATGAATTTGCTCGATCAGATGGAGATGGCGGATCACGCGCACAAATTGCCTTCCGCGATTTCCGGCGGTCAGCAACAACGCGTCGCGATCGCGCGCGCGCTCGCGAACGACCCGCCGATCATCATCGCGGACGAGCCGACCGGCAATCTCGATTCGAAAACGGCGGACGCGGTATTCACGGTATTTCAGCAATTGGTGGATCGCGGCAAGACGATTTTGATGGTGACGCACGACAACGATCTCGCGAAACGCGCGACGCGTTCGGTGATCATCGCCGACGGCGAGATCATTGAGGAATCGCTCGCGCGCGTGTTCGCGTCGTTGAGCGCGCCCGAGTTGATCGCCGCGACGCACAAAGCCGATCCCGAACGCTACGTGCCCGGCGCGGTCATCATCGCGCAAGGCAAGCACAACGATCATTTGCACGTCATTCTCAAAGGGCGTGTCGAAATTCTCAAGCACGCGCCCGATGGCACCGAGATGGTCGTCGCGACGATGGGCAAGGGACAGTACTTTGGCGAAATCGAAATGCTCTCCGGCGCGCCCAGCATCGCGACCGTGCGCGCGTCTGACGACGTGGAGACCGTCATGCTCGATCGCGCGGCGTTCCAACGGATGGTGGATGGCTCCAAGACGACGCGTGCGGAAATTGATCGCATCGCACAACAACGTCTTGCCGAGAATCGAGGCGCGCGATGATCGGTCCGCGCTGGCGGAAAATTTTGCGCGACCTCTGGCTCAACAAGACGCGCACGCTTCTCGTCGTCCTTTCGATTGCCGTTGGCGTGTTCGGCGTGGGTACGGTAACGCACACGTTCACGACCGTGCAAGACGAAATGATGGCGAATTATCCCAAAGCGCGTCCGGCAAGCGCGACGATTTACGCGGACGCGTTTGACGATACGCTCCTGGAAACCATCCGCCGCATGCCGGGTATTGCGGAGGTCGAAGCGCGAACCTCGCTTACGCTTCGCTTGCGGGTCGGTCCCGATGAATGGAAATCGCTCGGCGTGTACGCCGTGCCAAATTTCAACGATATTCGGATCAACCAAGTTGTGCCGCAGGGTCATTATAGTCCCGCACCGAGTTTCGGCGCGGAGCGCGGCGAATGGCCCCCCGCCGACCACGCGATTGTTCTCGAACGGTCATCCTTGCTATTGCCCGGCTTACTACCGCCCGGGGTCAAGGTGGGCGATTTTCTCGAAGTGGAAACGACGCGCGGACCCAGGCGCATGTTGCGGATTGCCGGGTTGGCGCACGAAGAGACCAATTTCCCCGCGACATTCATGAGTCAAGCGTACGGCTACGTGACGCTCGATACGCAAGAGTGGTTGACCGATTCGCGTAAACCGGATATGTTGATGATCATCGTCGCGGACAAAACGCTTGACAAGAATGGCGTTACGGCGATAGCGAATCGCGTCAAAGAAAAAATGGAGAGTGGTGGACTAACCGTCTATGCCGTTCAGGTACCGGAGCCGGGCAAACATCCGTTGCAAGATTTGTTCGCCGGTTTGCTCTTGCTCTTGAACTCGCTCGGTTTCGCGTCGTTGATCCTTAGCGGCTTTCTCGTCGTCAACACGATCTCCGCGCTGTTGAGTCAACAGGTTCGTCAAATTGGGATGATGAAAGCGATTGGCGCGCGCGCGCGTCAAATCGTGTTGTTGTATCTCGTGATGATTCTAATGTTCGGCGTGATGGCGCTTGTCTTGGCGGTGCCGTTGAGTGTAATGACCGCCGGTCAGTTGAGCCAATATCTCGCCGGTTTCATCAACACCGATTTTCCGCCGTTCACGATTCCCACGAACGTGATCGCGCTCGAAATCGCGATTGGGTTGATCGTGCCGCTGGTCGCCGGATTGTTGCCCGTGCTGACCGGCACGCGTGTAACGATTCGTCAAGCGATCAGCGATTATGGAATCAGTCAGCAAACCAAGCCCGGTTGGTTCGACCGTTTGTTGATGAGCGTGCGCGCCTTGTCGCGTCCGATGCGCTTGTCGTTGCGCAATACGTTTCGCCGCAAAGGACGCCTTGCTCTCACATTGCTCACCCTGATCCTGGGCGGCACGATTTTCATTTCGGTGTTGAGCGCGCGCGATTCGATGGGGCAGACGCTCGAAGACCTGCTCAAGTATTGGAAGTTCGACGTGCTCGAAACCTTTGCGCGCCCGCGCCGCATCGAAGAAATCGAACAGATCGTACGCGATTTGCCCGGCGTCGTGCGCGTCGAGATGTGGGGCTTTAGCAGTGTGCGGCGATTGCGCGCGGACGGCAGCGAAAGCGACAGCGTGATTCTCTTTGCGCCATCACAGGGCACGACGATGCTTGAACCGACCGTAATGCGCGGACGCTGGCTTTTGCCCGACGACGAAAATGCAATCGTCGTCAGCAATACGTTTCTCCAGACCGAACCGGATGTCAACCTGGGCGACGAAATCACACTCAAGATTTCGAACCGCGAACACAAATGGCGCGTGGTTGGGGTGGTGAACGCGCGCTTTGGCGCGGGCGGAGTCGCGTATGTCAATCGCGATTATTATGCGTACGCGGTCGGCGAGACGGGACGCGCCGCGAGTCTGCAGTTGGAAACCGAAAAACACGATCCGGTTTTTCAAGCCCAGGTGAAGAAAAATTTGGAGGAGCGATTCAAAAAAGCCGGGATTCGCGTCGGCTTTGGGATGACGAGCGGCGACATTCGCACGTCGAATGAAGTATTCTTCAACATCATCGCCGCGCTCTTGCTCGCGATGGCGGTCTTGATGGCGATGGTCGGCGGGCTGGGTCTGATGGGCACGATGTCACTCAACGTCATCGAACGGACGCGCGAGATCGGCGTGATGCGCGCGGTCGGCGCGTCGAATGGCGCGGTGCGCGGCGTGGTGCTCGTCGAAGGGATGTTCATCGGCATCTTGAGTGGATTGCTGGCGTCGGCGCTGGCGTACCCAATTGGCAAGTTGATCGCGGAAGGTGTTGGCGTGGCATTGTTCCAGCAATCGCTCAGTTATCAATTTTCGATTGCCGGTGTACTAGTCTGGATGATTTTGGTCGGCGTACTTTCGGTGCTGGCGAGTATCTTGCCGGCGCACAACGCCTCGCGGTTGACCGTCCGCGAGATTTTGGCTTACGAATAAAACTTGATGCGTGAATTGAGATTTCACGGCTCACGCATGACGAAACATTGATTCAAGGAGAACACTGTGAGACGCTTATTTCTGATCACTACTTTGATTTTGATTGCGTTCGGTCTGCTCGCGTGCGGCGGCGCGCCAACGCCCACGCCGAAACCAACGGCGGCGATTTCAGTAGTCAAAGCAAGCAGCAAAGTGGTTGCCGAAGGTAAGATCGTGCCGGTGAAAAGCGCGGCAATCGGTTTTCAGGTCGGTGGAATTATCGCGCAAGCGCCGGCTCAAGTGGGCGACAAGGTGCAAGCCGGTCAAGTGCTCGCGCAACTCGATGCGAAGCAGTTCCAACTGCAACTTGACCAAGCCGAAGGCAACCTCGCGTCTGCCAAAGCCAAGCTCGATCAACTCAAGCGCGGTCCGATCGCATCAGACCTATCTGCTGCCCAACAGAGTGTCAAGTCTGCCGAAGCCGCATACAACAATTTGCTTACGCCCGATCCAAACGAAATGATCGGGATCAAAGCGGACATTGAAAAGGCGAAAGCCGCCGTGGACCGCGCGCAAGCCGCGTACGACCGCATCGGCGGTGATTCGAATCCGTTCGCCAACATGACGCTCGAACGCATGCAACTACAACAGGCGTGGCTCGATTATCAAAAAGCATTATCCGCGTACAACTTGAAGATCACTCCGCCCAAGAGCCAGGTCGAAGCGGCGATCTCCGCGATACAAAACGCGCGCAATGGTCTCTCGAAATTGACGCCGCAAGCAGAGGACATTGCCGCCGCTGAAGCCGCGGTGAAAACGGCGACTGCCGCGCGCGATCTTGCCGCGGAAAATTTAAAGAACACGAAACTCGCCGCACCGTTCGATGGCGTCATCACCGCGATTGATTTGCGCGTCGGCGAATTCGCCGCGCCGAACGCGGTGGTTGCGCGCATTGCCGACACAGCGCAGTGGCAAGTCGAAACGACCGACCTCACCGAGATCAACATCGTTAGCGTGAAAGAAGGCGACCCAGTCACCGTCACGCTCGACGCGATTTCGGGACTAGAGTTAATCGGCAAGGTGACGCGCATCAAAGGGTTCGGCGAGAATCGTCAAGGCGACATCGTATACTCCGTCACGGTCGCGCTTGACAAACAAGATGAGCGTCTGCGTTGGAACATGACCGCGAAAGTCAGTATCGGCAAGTAGAAAGCGACCCTATGGGTTCACAAAACCCATAGGGTCTTTTAATGCGCGCGCCCGAAAGTTTGTGATATGCTTAACGATGTGATATAATGGCAAGCATAAACAGGTAGCAAGTACACCAGAAATAAATCGTGCTTTAGTGGCTTACTACTTGTTTCCTTATGTACGTGATTTTTCCTTAAGGAGCGAAAACCTATGGACGCTCAAACGATAAAGGCAAGTGATATTCCGGTCGCGCGCGACGATCCCGCGTCGAAATCGGGACAACCTGGGATTGTGTTTGCGAAACTCGACGACGTCGTGCGCTGGGCGCGCACCGGTTCGATGTGGCCCCTGCTGTTCGGTCTCGCGTGTTGCGCGATTGAAATGATGGCGGTCTACATGCCGCGTTTCGATCTCTCGCGCTTTGGGATGGAAGTGTACCGCGCGTCGCCGCGCCAAGCCGACTTGATGTTTGTCGCTGGGCGCGTCTCGCGCAAGATGGCGCCCGTCGTGCGGCAACTATACGATCAGATGATGGAACCCAAGTGGGTCATCGCGATGGGCGATTGCGCGGCGTGCGGCGGCATCTACAACAATTACGCGATTCTGCAGGGCGTGGACGAAATTATTCCGGTGGATGTGTACGTCGCCGGTTGCCCGCCGCGTCCTGAGGCGTTGATGGACGGCATCTTGATGTTACACGATAAAATCAAGAACGGCGCGCCGAAAGGGCAGATCAAGATCGAAGGGTTTGGTCTGCGCGGATAATAGTAGATCGGGTGACAGGTTGAGGTGACGAATGGCTTTGCCGCTAGATACCAAACTCATCTATACTAAACACGCGCGCCAAAGAATGATTGAGCGCAAGGTCACAGCGGAGCAGGTTTAAGCGGTCCTGTATACGCCCGATAATTGGTACCACGGTGAAGACGATGAAATCATCGCGACGAAACGAATAAGCCCGCGAGTGGTGATGGTTGTGTATCAATCTATTCCCGACGGTATCAAGATCATAACGGTAATGATAGAGTGAGGTGATCGTAATGCGAATCACATACGACAAAGATGCCGATGCGATGTACATTTATCTAAGTGAAAAAGATGTTGCCAAGACAGTCCGTGTTTCCAATCACGTGATGGTGGATTTGGACGCGGATGAAAACTTGAGGGGTGTCGAAATTCTTTTTGCGAGTGAAATGTTTGCCGACGCGGATTTTTCGCACATCCATCTGCAATTGCCCAAGGTCGGTGAAATAGATTTGCAACTCCCAATTCCGGCTCAATAGGTTCCACGAATGTCCATCGAAACCACAATCAGTCACCTGCGCGCGCGTTTTCCCAACGCGCTCAACGACATTTCCGAATTTCACGGCGAGACGCGCGTGACGATTCCGCGCGATGCGTTGCTCACCGTGACTCGCTTTCTGCGCGACGAGTGCGAGCCGCGTTTCCAAATGCTCCTCGACATTACCGCGCTCGATTGGTTCCCGCGCGAGCCGCGCTTTGAGGTTCTGTACTATTTGCTCGCGCTGCCGAGCAACACGCGCATTCGCTTGCGCGTGCTTCTCGCCGGGGACGACGCGAATGTGCCGTCGGTCACGCCGGTTTACACGGGCGCGAATTTCTACGAACGCGAAGTCTACGACTTGTTCGGGATCGCGTTCACCGATCATCCCTTTTTGCATCGCATCCTCTTGCCCGATTACGTGACCGGGCATCCGCTTCGCAAAGATCATCCGCTCGGTTACGAGCCGGTCGAGTTCACCCACACGTACGACGAGATTCAGCCGGACAAGCCAAGCGCGATCCCGCCGCCGCAAGCGCAAAAATTGTTGGGTAGCGTGCGCGGCTCGCCGGTCGAAATTCCGGTCGGCTTGCCCGATCCACAAACGCCCTGGTCGGCGGAAGATTCGGATACGTTGCTCATCAACATGGGACCACATCACCCGTCCACGCACGGCGTTCTGCGCGTCGCACTCGAAGTGGATGGCGAGCGTATCGTCAACGCATTGCCGGATATTGGCTACTTGCACACGGGCATCGAAAAGACGGCGGAGAACAAAACGTATCTCAAAGCAATTCCATTGTTCGACCGCATGGATTACCTCGGCGTGTTCTTCAACAATCTGACGTATGTCCTCGCGGTCGAAAAGTTGATGGAGGTGGATGTACCCGAACGCGCGCAAATCGCGCGGGTGATCCTGTGCGAACTTCAACGCGTCACGTCGCACCTGATCGCGGTTGGCTCGCAGGCGATGGACATTGGCGCGGTGACGGTAATGACATACGCGTTCCGCGAACGCGAGAGCGCGCTCGATATTTTCGAGATGGTGAGCGGCGCGCGCATGATGACCTCGTACTTCCGATTCGGCGGACTAGCGCTCGATTTGCCGGCGGGATTCTCTGACGCCGTGCGCGAATATATCAAGACCATTCCACCGCGCCTCAAAGAGTACGAAGACCTGCTCAACAAAAATCCGATCTGGCTCGAACGCACGCGCGGCATTGCCGAGTACACCCAGGAAGACGCGCTTGCTTACAGCGTGACCGGTCCGATGTTGCGTGCGACCGGCGTGAACTGGGATTTGCGTAAAGCTGCGCCGTACATGGGCTACGAGCAGTACGAGTTCGATGTGCCGGTGAGCACGCGCGCGAAAGCGGATGTGCTCGAATGCTACTACATTCGCATGGAAGAAATTCGCCAGAGTCTCCGCATCATCGAGCAGGCGCTGGATAAATTGGCAAAGACCAAGGGTCAACCGCACGTCACGAACAATCGCAAGGTCGCGCCGCCGCCGAAACAAGAATTGCAAACTTCGATGGAGTCGCTGATCCATCATTTCAAATTGTGGACGGAAGGATTCAAGCCGCCGGTCGGTTATGCGTACGCGGCAGTCGAATCGCCGCGCGGCGAGCTGGGTATGCTCGTTTCGAGCAATGGTAGCAACATGCCGCATCGTGTGCGCGTGCGGACACCTTCGTTTGCGAATCTGCAAATCCTGCCGTTGATCTCCAAGGGTTATTACATCGCGGACTTGGTTGGTATCATCGCGATGACGGATATTATTTTGGGAGACGTGGACCGATGAATTTCAGATTTCAGATTTCAGATTTATGATTTTTCAATCTGAAATCTGAAATCATCAATCTGAAACCGGAACTTAACGATGGAACATCTCATTCTGCGCGATCTCGATATCGAAAACCTCAAAGACATTACCGTTTACGAACAGCACGGCGGGTACGGCGCGTTGCGCAAGGCGATCAAAGAAATGACGCCCGACCAGGTGACGGATATGGTCAAGGTGTCTGGTTTGCGCGGACGCGGCGGCGCGGGTTTTCCTGCCGGCGTCAAGTGGAGTTTTCTGCCCAAAGGTGTCTTTCCGCGCTATCTCGTCGTGAACGCGGATGAGTCGGAACCAGGGACGTTCAAAGACCGGCAGATCATGGAATGTAACGCGCACCAACTGATCGAAGGCATCGCAATTGCGTCGTATGCGATTCAGTGTCATCACGCCTTCATCTACATTCGCGGCGAATTCCCGTACGCGGCAGAGTGTCTCGAACGCGCGATTGCATCAGCCGAGCAACGCGGCTATCTCGGCAATCATATCGTCGGCTCCGATTTCCATTTACAAATTACCGTTCATCGCGGCGCAGGCGCGTACATCTGCGGTGAAGAGACCGCGCTGCTCGAAAGTATGGAAGGCAAACTGGGTCAGCCGCGCGTCAAACCGCCGTTCCCGGCAAGTGTCGGTCTTTACAACAAGCCGACCGTCATCAACAACGTCGAGACGCTCGCGAACGTGCCGGTGATTATCGAACGCGGCGCGGAGTGGTACGCCAAAATCGGCACGCCGAAATCTACCGGACCCAAAGTGTTTTGCTTGAGCGGGCACGTCAATCGTCCTGGCAATTACGAAGCCGCGTTCGGTTCGATTTCGTTTCGCGATTTGATTTACGATTTGGGCGGCGGCGTGCGCGGCGGCAAAAAGTTGAAAGCGATTTTACCGGCGGGCGCGAGCGGTCCGATGGTCAGCCCGCTCGTGAACGAAGCGGTGCTCGATGTGAAACTTGATTATGAGGCGCTCGCGCCCTTTGGCTCGACGCTCGGTTCGGCGTCCGTGATCGTGTTGGACGAAGACACGTGCATCGTGTGGGCGGCGAAAAAGATGACGCACTTTTTTAAGAACGAGTCGTGCGGCAAATGCACGCCGTGTCGCGAAGGCACGTACTGGTTGTTGCGAATGTTGGAACGCATTGACGAGGGCATCGGGACGCGTGCGGACATTGACTTACTCACGAATGTCGCGAATCAAATCGTCGGTCGCACCTTGTGTCCGCTCGGCGATTTCGCCACGTCGCCGGTGCTGGGTAGCGTCAAGTTGTTCCGCGAGGAATATGAACGCCACATCAAAGAGCGCGGATGCTGGGCGAAGAAATAGTGGCGAGTGGTTCGTGGATGGTGAATTGTCCACAACGAATAGAAAGAGAGTATGCCAATGACTACCACAACTCTCGATGAAAGTCACCTCAAAGAATTGTTCAAGCAAGCAATGCTTGAATTGCTCGTCGAACGCAAAGATGTATTCTACGATTTGTTTGCCGAAGTCATCGAAGATGCCGCGCTGGTCAATGCGATTCGTGAGGGCGAAGCCGACGAGCCGGTCAGTCGTTCAGAGATTTTTGAGATTCTTGGGAGCGGGGCGTGAAGACTCTGTTCAAGAGCAGTTTCGCCAAAGACTTGCGGAAAATCCGCGACGCCAATCTGCAAAGGCAAGTCAAAGAAACGCTTGAACTGATTGAACGAGTTCAGTCGCTTCAAGAAATGAGCGACATCAAGAAACTCAAGGGTGGCGACCGTTACTATCGCATTCGCATCGGAGATTATCGCATCGGTTTGATTCTAGACAACGATACCGTTATCCTGGTTCGCTTTTTGCATCGCAAAGACCTCTACCGATATTTTCCGTAGAAGCAAAGCGGAGGCGCAAAATGGCATTATGGGAAGTGTGTAGAATCAAACACGTTTGTCGTGTAAAGGGATTTATGGGTTTTGAATTTGGAAAGGATGTTGCTGTTCTTGATACACCAAATGGCGAACAAGCGATTGATGAAACCCCTGAATTTCGTTACTCTCAAGGTGAAGAGAAAAATTGCTTGAGGAACGGGCAAAATTAGTGGGAAGATTGCTATCCGGAGGTTGGGAACCAATAAATTCTGAACGAGGATTGGTCACAGTATTCAGACGCCAAGTTCCCTAATTCGCAACTCGCAATTCGCAATTCCTAAATCGCAAATCGCAAATCGGAAATTGAACTATGCCTCAAGTAATCATTGATAACAAAAAAGTTCTAGTCTCCAACGGCACGCTCGTCGTCGAAGCGGCGAAACAAGCTGGCATCGAGATTCCGGTATTTTGCTATCACCCGAAACTCTCGCCGGTCGGCATGTGCCGCATGTGTCTCGTCGAAGTTGGCACGCCGCGACGTGGCAAGGATGGGCAGATCGAAAAAGACGCGAACGGCAACGATGTGATCGCGTGGATGCCCAAACTGCAGACCGGCTGCACGACGGTCGTCTCCGAGGGGATGACGATTCGCACGAACAGCGCGCCCGTCGCCGAAGCGCGTCGCGCGATTGTCGAGTTTTTGCTGACAAGTCATCCGCTCGATTGTCCGATTTGCGACAAGGGCGGCGAATGTCCTCTGCAAAATCTCACGATGGCGTACGGACCTGGGCAGTCGCGTTTCCCCGTCGAATCGAAATTTCACAATGAAAAGCGCGTACCGCTCGGCGATTTGATCATGCTTGATCGCGAGCGGTGCATCCAATGCTCGCGTTGCATTCGCTTTCAAGACGAAATCGCGGACGATCACGTCCTGGGTTTCAACGCGCGCGGACGCGGCTTGGAAATCGTTTCGATTTCGGAGCCGCCGTTCGATAGCAAGTACAGCGGCAACACGATTGATATTTGTCCGGTCGGCGCGCTCACCTCGCGCGATTTTCGTTTGAGCGCGCGGGTCTGGGAAGTAAAAGATTCTCCGAGTGTATGCGCACACTGTTCGGTCGGATGCAACATTTTGATCGGCGAGCGCGATCACGCGATCAAACGCATCGTCCCGCGCGAGAACGAACTCGTCAACGAGATTTGGCTGTGCGATAAGGGACGTTTCGCGCATCACTTTACGACATCATCCGAGCGATTGACCAAGCCACTCATTCGTAGAAATGGGAAGTTGGAAGTTGGAAGTTGGAATGAGGCGCTCGATTTAGTTGCGTCAAAGTTCAGTGAAATCAAAAAACAATCAGGCGCGAACGCGCTCGGCGGTTTCGGCGGCGACCGCGCGTCGAATGAAGATTTGTACGTGTTTCAAAAATTATTCCGCCAGGTGCTCGGCTCACCCAATCTCGAACATCGCGTCGGGTGGAGCGCGACGAACCTGGGTGCGGACTTGGTGCGCTTGTTCGGTGCGGGCATTGACACGAATCTGAGTGCGCTCGACAAGGATGTTGCGATTCTCGTCGTCGGTGCGGATCCGGAAGAAGAGCAACCAGTCATTCGCTTGCGACTGTCGCACAGTGCGCGCGCGTTTGGCGCGAACTTGCTCGTCGCGAATCCGCGCGTGACCAAACTCGCCGCACACGCGAAACAATCGGTCATTTACAATTTCGGAACCGAAGCGTACTTTTTGCTCGGCGTCGTGCGCGCGATTCTCGACGAAGGTCTCGAAAATAAAGAGTTCATCGCCGCGCGCGTTCAGAAATTCGACGCGTTCAAACAATCGCTCGAAAAGTTCACGGTCGAGCAATGCGCCGCGATCGCGCACGTCAAAGCGGACAAGATTCGCGACGTGGCGCGCGCGTTTGCATCATCGCCCCACGGTGTGATTCTCTACGGACGCGAGGCGATGTGGTCGCAACAGTATGACCAAGCGGTTGCGTCCGGCATCGCGACCTTGTTGCTCATCACCGGGCACGTCGGCAAAACGAATAACGGTCTCGTCGCGTTGTATCCGCACAACAATTCGACCGGCGCGTTCGATTTCGGTTTGATTTCGGATCACGGCGTCGGTCGCGCTCAAGTGGATGCAAAAGGTTTGTGGGCGCGCGATTTGATCGCGGGCAAGGTGCGCGGATTGTACGTGATGGCGTGCGACCCAGCATCGGATGGTGGATTCGTCAAGCCCGATTTTCTCGTCGTGCAAGATTTGTTCCTGACCGAAACGGCAAAGCAAGCAGATGTGGTGTTGCCGGCGCAATCAGTTGCCGAACGCGACGGCACATTCACGAACACGGAACGCCGCGTGCAATTGTTCCGCGCGGCAATCAAACCGGTCGGTGAAGCGAAAACCGATTGGTGGATCGTTTCTGAAATCGCCAGGCGACTGGGCGCGACCTGGATGTACGCGAACGCGTCAGCCGTGATGGATGAAATCGCAACGACCGTTCCGCTTTACAAAGGAATGACCTACGCCACACTCGCGGAGAATGTGAAAATGCCGCGCGCGCCGTACGGGCAGGGCAATCCCAGCGACGAGCCGACCGACATCGCGATGGGCGATCTCGAAAATGTTTCGAGCGGCAAAGCATGGGCGAGCGTCGCGGAGCGCGATGCGGCGGCGAAGTTCGAATTGATTTGGAATGAGCCGAGTCAACAGTCAACAGTCAACAGTCAACAGTATTCGTTGGCGGTGGCGAGGTCGTTGTTTGATCGCGGGACGCTTGTAAACAGATCGCAAATCATTCAGCCGCGCGTGCCATCGCCGTACATCGAAATCAATTCCCAGGATGCGGAAGAACTGGGTATTGCCGCGGAGCGTGGCGCGCGTGTGCGCGTGTCGTTCGATACGCGCGTGATCGAAGTGAACACGCACATGGATGGTCACATCCCGCCAGGTGTCGTGTTGATGCCGAACAATCTCGATGGCACCGCCGCGTTGCCGATGGGTGCGCGGGTGAAGATCGAAAAGGTGTAGCGATGACGCGCGAACGCGTTCGAACTCGCGTGAAGAAAACCGTGCATGAACGCCCTGCAACGTACAAAGCGGCGGTTGCCACTCAACCCAAGTTCAAACGTGTCACGCGCCGGCAGATCAACGCGGTTGTACGCAAGATCGTGGATGAATTCAATCCCGAAAAAATAATCTTGTTCGGCTCGTACGCGTATGGCAAACCGACGATTGATAGTGACGTGGATTTGCTAGTCGTGATGGAGAGCGAGGAACATCGCGCGCGACGTGGAGTCAAAATACTAAACCAATTGTTAGATGTCCCCTTTCCGCTTGATGTCCTAGTGCGAACACCGCAGGAAATCCAGAGTCGGATTGATATGCAAGATTATTTCATGCGTGAGATTGTTCAGCGGGGTCGCTTGTTATATGCTCGATGACGTTCTGCCACAATGGATCGAAAGAGCGGAAGAGGATTTTTGCCAATCGCAAGTAGCCTTGCGTCAACGCAAGTATCCTGCGTATAACAGCGCATGTTTTCATGCTCAACAGAGTGCTGAGAAATATCTCAAGGCGTTTCTTGTTCGCCACCACGTCGTTTTTCGCAAGACGCATGATTTACGAGAATTGCGACGACAGTGTATTGAGTTAGACCGCGCATTCGATTTACTGACCGATTCTTTGTTGTTGCTCAATCAATTTGCAATTGACGCGCGCTACCCAGGTTTGCCGCTGACGAAAGACGACGCACGCGATGCAGTTGCCGCGATGAAACAAGTTCGCCAATTCGTCCGCGCACGGCTCGGATTGAACACGTGATAATTGTCTGAGGTTTGAAAATGGCTTTCCCCGATCTTGGCGCAATTGTAAAAGGCATGTCCGTGACGCTGCGTGAGATGTTCACGCCGCCGGTCACGATTCAATATCCCGAAGTCAAACGGCCGGTCGCACCGCGTTTTCGCGGACGGCACGAATTGAAGCGGCACGCGGACGGTCTTGAAAAATGTATCGGCTGTTCGTTGTGCGCCGCCGCGTGTCCCGCCGATGCGATCTACGTCGAACCGGCGGAGCAGACCGACGCGGAACGTTATTCGCCGGGCGAACGCTATGCCAAACGATACGAGATCAATCTGATTCGCTGTATCTTTTGCGGATTCTGCGAAGAGGCATGTCCGACCGGTGCCATCGTGCTCGAACACCAGTACGAACTGTCGTACTATAATCGCCGCGATGCGATCATCACGAAAGACAAACTGCTCGTCGCGCCGCCCGCGCCCGATCAAGCCACGCCGCGCGCGCTGGCTGACCCAGGAAATCTCTACGCCGCGATTCCACCGATCAAAGGCGGAGTTGAGCAATAATTTCCTTCAGTTCCCTCAGTTCCCTTGACGGATTCAAGGGAACTGAGGGAACTGAAGGAAATGAAGGAATTAGCGCAAACTTTTCAACAATGGAGTTGAAGATGCCCGAATTCGCGTGTCCCCCCGGTCTCGTTTGTCGTCCCACGTTTTGGAACATTCCCGAATGGCTGCAGATCGCCGTCTATCTTGGCGGTTTAGTAGCCATTTTGATTTTCGCGTACGGCTTGTGGTTGCGCGTTCAACATTGGCGCAAAGGCAAGGGCACGTTTTCGTACCAGCCGCTTGGTGAACGCCTCAAGCAATGGCTCGTGATGGGCGTCGCGACGAAAAAGGTCGCGCTCGATCATCAGCCCGCCGGCGCGATGCACGTGAGTTTGATGTGGGGCATGATTATCCTGTTCATCGGCACCGCACTCGCGACGATTGACTGGGACATTACCAAGCCGCTGATTGACGGCAAGCAATGGCGATTGTTACAGGGCGACTTTTATTTCCTTTATAAAGTTGTCCTCGATATTTTTGGACTCCTTGCGCTGATTGGACTCACCATCGCGTTCGTCATTCGCTACGGCGTCAAGCCCGAACGACTCGACGGGCGATCCGGCAAAAAGTACTTTCGCGAAGATTTGTGGATCATCGGCGCACTGCTCTTGATCGTCGTCACCGGTTTTCTGATTGAAGCATTGCGTCTCGCGGGTCAACCCGCCGAAACGCAGAAACTCAGAGAGACGGTAATGTACTGCACGACCTGCTCGGTGATCGGTTTTCCGCTCGCGCAACTGTTTGCCGGAATTGATCTCAACACGCTCAAAGGATTGCACGTTTCGATTTGGATTTTGCACGCGGTCGCGGCGTTGACGTTGATCGGCACCGTGTCGTTCACCAAGATGTCGCACTTTGTCGTTTCGAGTGTCAACACATTCTTCAAAAAGCTCGAACCTGCTGGCGCGATTCCCAAGATTCAGGATATTGAGAACCAGGAATCATTCGGCATCAGCAAGCTCGAAGAATTCACGTGGAAACAGTTGCTCGATTTCGACGCGTGCACGCGTTGCGGACGATGCCAGGACGCATGTCCCGCCGCGTTGACCGGCAAGGCGTTGTCGCCGAAAAACGTCATCGTGAAATTGTTCGAGGTATCGAACGCGAAAACGCCGGGCGCGATTCACAACGAGGTGATTGACGCGCAAGAGTTGTGGGATTGCACGACGTGCATGGGATGTGTCAACGCGTGCCCGGTTTCGATTGACCAACTTGGCACGATCATTGACCTGCGTCGTTATCTCACGCTCTCCGAAGGTTCGGTGCAACCGTCCGGCGCGGGCGCGATGAATTCGATGGAGCGGCAGGGGAATCCGTACGGGTTTCCCAAGCAGGATCGGCACAAGTGGATGCAAGGACTCGATGTGCCGTTCGCGGATAGCGACACCGAGTACGACGTGCTGTTCTGGGTTGGATGCGCGGGCGCGTACGATCAGCGCGCGCAAAAAATCTCGAAAGCGTTTGTCAAGATTTTGCAAACGGCGGGCATCAAGTTCGCGGTGATGCAAGAGGAACGCTGTAACTGCGAATCGGCGCGGCGGCTCGGCAACGAGTACTTGTATCAGATGGCGACGATGGAAATCGTCGAATCACTCAAGCAGTACAAGTTCAAGCGCATCGTCACAACATGCCCGCACTGTTTGAATACAATCAAGAACGAGTACCCGCAGTTTGATGGCAAGTTCGAGGTTGTGCATCACACGGAGCTCATAAACGGACTGATAGCGGATAAACGGATAAGCCCAAAGCGGATGAATGAATCACGTGTCACGTATCACGATTCGTGCTACCTGGGACGCTACAACGGCATTTTCGATCCGCAACGCCATGTGTTGCAAGCGGTCGGTGCGAACTTGGTCGAGATGAGACGCGCGCGCGCGAATGGTTTGTGTTGCGGCGGTGGCGGTGGCAGAATGTGGTTGGAAGAAAATACCGGGACGCGGATCAACAACAAACGTTTCGAAGATGTGATCGCGGTGAACGCGCAGACGGTTGCCTCGGCGTGTCCGTTTTGCATGACGATGTTGGACGATGGCGCGAAAGCGTTGAGTGTGGATGAACAGATCGCGCGCAAGGATATCGCCGAGTTAGTGGCGGAGGCGTTATAGCGCGGAACTTGCAATAGACGCGAAAATCGCGAAAGAAAATAAGAGAGGCGAGTCATTCGACTCGCCTCTCTCGTAAAATCATCAACCATGTCATGCTTTGCTATTATGCTCCACAGTGATGACGACTTTTCCGCGAGCGTGTCCTGCTCCAAGATAGCGGAGAGCTTCCGCCGTTTCACTTAACGGGTAACATCTATCCATGACCGGTTTTACTTTGCCGGCTTCTAAAAGTTCTTTCATAAAAAGCAAATCTTTCTGGTTTGCTTTCGCCGTGAAACCTCCCAGCTTCCTACCCCCGTTTTCCGACATCCAGGTTCCCAGGAGCATTGCCTGGAAGATCTGAGTTGGGGAACCTCCTGCCATGACATAGATGCCCTTTGGCGTGAGGGCGCGCTTGTAAGCTGAAAGCGGATGATAACCATTCGCCGCCAGAATCAGGTCATACTGTTGCCCGTTTTTGGTGAAATCTTCTTTGGTGTAGTCAATGACATGGTCTGCCCCAAGTGAGCGTGCCTGATCAAAATTCCGGGTACTGCACACAGCAGTGACTTGAGCGCCGAACGAATTGGCAATCTGCACTGCAAACGTTCCCACCCCACCCGACGCACCTTGAATTAATACTTTTTGCCCAGGATGAATTTGTCCTTCATCGCGCAGACCCTGCAGGGCAGTGAGAGCTGCCATGGGTACCGCCGCGGCTTCCTCAAACGATAGATTTGCCGGTTTCAGCGTTAACGCTCTTTCGGGAACAGATACATATTCGGCAAAACTGCCATTCCCAAATGCGCCGATATCCCCGAACACCTCATCACCCAGCTGAAACTGCTTGACGTTTCTGCCAACCGCTTCAACTCGCCCCGCTATGTCAGCGCCGAGTCGCGTGTTTTTGGGTTTGAGCAATCCTCCACCCATCAAGCGAAGCAGGAATATGTCTGCGGTCAGGAAATGCCAGTCATAGGCATTTACCGACGCCGCATGAACTTTGATTAAGACTTCATCGTCCAGCGGGGTCGGTTTTTCCACCTCTTTTAATTCAAGAACATCGGGAGATCCATATTTTGTGTAAACGATTGCTTTCATGAGTGTTCCTCCAAAGTGATGACCACATTGCCTTTTTTATGCCCTTGCTCAACATAGCGATGCGCCTCGACAATTTGTTCCAACGGATAAACCCGGTCAATAACCGGTTTGAGCTTGCCCGCCTCGACCAATCCTTTGAGCGCGAGTAGGTTTTCGAGATTATCGCCGCCGTCCGAGTCGGCATGGACGTTGAGGTAGACGCCGCCCGGCTTGAGCGCCTTTTTTCCCTGCGCTGGTGAAAGTTTACCAACCGCGTCGAAAATCACATCGTACCTCTCGCCGCTTTGCGTGAAATCCTGCCGGGTATAATCCATCACCTGGTTCGCTCCCAGCGATTTCACCAGTTCCAGGTTTGCGCCACTGCATACGCCGGTCACTTCCGCCCCAAAGTGGCGGCTGGCAATCTGCACTGCATACGTGCCGACCGCGCCGGACGCGCCATAGATCAGAATTTTTTGTCCGCGCCGGATTTTTCCCTTTTTGAGACATTGCAGAGCCGTCTGCCCCGCGCCTGGGACGGCGGCGGCTTGGTCGTAAGTGAGGTTTGCTGATTTGATCGCGATCACCCCGTTTTCGGGCAGGCATTTGTACTCGGCATGCCCACCAAAATTCACGGCGAAGGTGGACGCGAAAACTGGGTCGCCCGGTTTAAAGCGCGTCACTTTTTTCCCCACGGACTCAATTTCTCCGGCGAGTTCCATTCCCAGGATCGGATGTTTGGGTTTGCGCCATCCCAGGATCAGACGCGCCATGAATTTCTGCCAGCCAGAGATGTTCGGTAGATTGAAACTCCGCATGATCGTGTCGCCGATGGTGACGGTGGTGGCATGAATTTTGACTGACACCTCTTGATCCTTCGGCGTTGGTTTCTCGATCTCTTTGAGTTCGAGAACATCTGGCGAACCAAACTTTTTGTACACGACTGCTTTCATTGGAATTCCCTACGTTTATATTTGTGTTGCCAAACACGCGGCGAGTTCTTGTATGATTTTCGCACAACCACCATCGCGCACATAACTCGCGTGGTCGGCTACATTCTCAAACTTGCGCCCAACGATTTTGGCACATTCGAATTCATAGTCGGAAGCCGTCAGGAATTTTTCCAACTCGGCTGAAGGAGCCGTGAGATTGAAACTTTGTTTGCCGCCATTCTTGAGCGTGTTGATTCCTTTGAACCAAATTGCGGCGCCCAATACGCCACACGCGCCACCGCTTAGACCGATGCCACCGGCAAGTCCTGCCGCCATGACCACGTGCATTTCTGATACGCCCATCTTCTGCGCCAGCATTGCCGCGCAACTGACCGGCTGAGTTGGCATATTGATCTGCTTTTCGCCAAGCGTGTGGTTAATCGTATCGAATGCAATCTGCGCGTAATCCGCCGCCAAACGAAAACAACCAATCGGTCCGCCTTTGGCGAGAAACTTGACCACCTGACCTTTGGATGGTTTCTTCCATTCCATCTCGGTGATTTCAGCGCAATTGATTTCTTTAGCGCGCGTGTGAAACGCTTCGACAAGTTTTTGCGATGCCAGCAATGCCTCAACTTCTGCGCGCGCGCCCGCGCCATAAAGCCGATATGCTTGCGCGCCGGCGGCGAGTGCTCCGCCCCACAACATTCCACATTGATAGCCGTTACCCATTATTCCGCCGGCTAATTGCATAACGGCGCACTCTTCAAGTTTCAACGGCTGATCGAATGAGCGGTCAACGACCCCCATAATTGTTTGCGATCAGGTTCCTTCCTTCAGAAATGTTCGGACCGTTCCCAACGCCGAGATTTTTTTCTCTTGAGCGATCATCGTTTCGACTCCTTGTGTCGCGCGATTATTTACGTCTCTTTAAGCAGACTTGCGATTGCCGCCGGATTGAATCCTTTTACGATCAACCAGACCGCCATCACCATTTCTTGAACGAGGATGGGAAAGTTGATCACGAAAATAACCGGCGACATACCAGGCGCGACGACGCGGAACAAAATCAAAAAGGCGGTGCTCACGTGCATCACAATCGCGATCAAGCCCCAAATGGATATCCAGCGCGGGATGAGTTTGGATTGATAGAAGACGCTGTAAAGCATTAGCGCATCCAAACTGAAAACGATGATCAACAGAGTATTGATCGAATCATGTCCGGATTGGAGTACCGCGCCCAAGGTTTGAAAATATGAAGCTTGAGTTCCCGCCCCTGTAGATTGCTGACTAACAATGATTAGGAATAGTCGTGTGACTATCATGGCAATATAGGCAACCGTTTCAAGTGCCCCCCGAAAGATAAGATACCCGAGAGCCAGGACTTCATTGTATTTTTTTAAGATTGGGAACAGCATCACCGGAACCATCGCCAATGCCAATGCCATCGTCAATACAAAGAGGAGTCCGATGATGATTTGATTTTCATGGACAGCGACTTGGCGCAGATAATCCGGATCCGTTAGAATGGATTGTGTGAAAACCACGCTGAGAATACCTGAAACCGTCCCAATAATGTACAGCACGCCCACAATTGTTGCGGTCGTTCTGTTTGTCTCATGGGGACTTGATTTGGTGTTCATTTTTTCTCCTTGTTGTGATTGATTTGGCGTAAACAAGCCGCCTACGCCAATTTACGATTTGACCTTTGACACATCTGCCTAGCTTGTCCCAAGCGTAGTCGGATGCCCGGGTTCGACGCGATTGACCGAGACCAATGGCATTCCCAAATCACGCACTTTTTTGAGCAAGCCGTGCAACGCGGCTTGATCAACCACCGCGCCGGTCAAAAGCGTATCGCCGTTTTCTTCTAGCGTGATGGTCATGCCCTCAAACCAGTCTGCCCATTGAGAATCCAAATGTCCCTTGATTCTGATCTGGTAGACTTGTGATTGGCTTGGTTCATGTTCGTTTGGCATTTTGGTTTGCTCGTTGATCTGTGAATCAACATCCCCAAAAATCTTAGGCGTGCGTTTGTACAGCGCGCGCCGAAGGAGTTTGGCAACCGACGATTGCCGGCGCTTGGTGAACGAGTTCGTCATTCTCAAGCGCATCTACCATGAACAGCGCATAGTCCACGCGGCGCGTCATGTTGCTCGCAAGAATTGGATCGCCCACATGCTTGCTCCACACCGGCAATCCCTGGCTCACGCCCTCTTCAAGGTCGCTCCCACGCACGACCGTCCACCGGGTGTCGCTGGCAAAAATCCGCCGGCACGCTTCTACCTGATCATCAAGATCAATGAAGGGAACAATCCGTGTGAGCCAGCGGGCGATCTTTTCCTCTCTTTTTAACGATGGCGGGTACACGTCTTTGCCATCGCGTGTGATGTGCCAGCCGCAAGAAAAAATGAGGCGCGCGCCAGGTTGTGCGTAATCGAGTACGGCTTGCGCGGTCCCGGTCGAGTAATGCTGATTGCCCCACGGCACCAGCACCGTGAGCACTCCATCACACCCGGCGACTGCTTGCTTGATCACCGCGCGGTCGTTCGTCGCGCCGGGAATGATCGTAATGCGCGCTTTGAATGTGTCGAGCTTGCTCACACTGCGTTCGCGACACACACCAACTACCTCATAGCCCCGGTCAAGCGCGTGTTGCACCATGTACTGCCCAAGTTTTCCAGAAGCACCTACGATACAAACTTTTTTCATTTTGATCTCCCTTCGGCGACACAAAATTGGCTGTGCCATTTGTTCAATGCACAGCCAATATATCTGCTCGACGGTATTGATGGGTAGATACTAAAGTATTGTTCGGAGGTATTGTTTTGGGGGATGGGCGAAGCATTTTTTTCGCCGCAGTTCAGGCGAAAAAAATGCTTGCCCTTACAAGAGACCCAGCGCGCGTCCGCGCGCGACCGCTTCGGTGCGATTGCGAACTTGGAGCTTGTCGAAGATGATGCGGCTGTGCCCTTTGATTGTACTCAAGGCGAGGAACAGTCGCTCGCTAATCTCGCGATTCGAAAGCCCTTGCGCGATCAGTTTTAGTACTTCTAACTCGCGCGCGCTTAATGGCTCTACAAGAATTTTCGATTTTCGATTTTCGATTTTCGATTCAGGTTGTGGAAACGCTGACAAGAGTTTTTCTATGTAATCAACCTGTTTATTGTCTCCGCCGCGCGATTGTTTTTCAATACAAATTCGAAAATCTAAAATCATCAATCGCATCGGCTCGCCTTCATCCACAAAGAGACGAATCAAACCGCCCGGCTCAGCCAGTGCCAGCGCGTCGCCCAGAACTTGCATCGCCTTGTCCTTTTCGCCGTGTGCATACAGAGCGATCGCCTGCAACACCATTGCCCTGAGTCGTTCATCTGCCCAACCTTTTGCTTCCATTTTTTGGCGAAATGGTTCCAGCACTGCTAACGCGGCGGATGGGTCGTTCTGGGCGATGAGCACGCGTACCTGGCTGAGCGGGAGTTCATATTGCAGAGCCAGTTGAGCGGCTGTGGCAACCTGACCCTGGCGAAGCAGAACCGGCACCTGCGCGGTAGCGATTTCCGGCAGGCGCAGGAGAAAGTTTTCCTGGCGCGCAGATTGTTCGGACTGCGCCAACATTGCCGCCGCACCATCCACATCGCCTTGAGCCAGTTTCAAGCGGGCTAGGAAGACTTGGCTGATAATAAAACGGTCAATCACCCGGTCATACTGCCGCGCCAGGTTGAGACTGTTTTCTCCGTGATGTTGCGCCGCGTCCAAATCGTTCCATTCGTAAAAAATGTGCGCCAGCCCAAGATGCGCGCCAGAAGCGAATGCGAGCGGAGGATTCCCGGCAAGCTGGAGCGCGCGCCGATACGTTTCCGCCGCGCGCGCGAGTTCGTTTTCGATCTCTTGTAGCGTGGCTAAAGTGCTTGTCGCCAAGAGTAGCGCAAAGTTACTCGCCGATGCTTGTGCGAGCGTCAAGGCGTTATTCACCGCGTCGCGGGCGGCGGCGCGCTCGCCTTGAAAAAAATAAGCGATACTCTGTGTCCAGTACGCCGAAGTGCGATCCGACAAATTGTCCGCATCAAGATATTCCAACGCGCGCTTTGACTGGACGAGAATGGTTTCAGTCTCGTAACGCGTCAGCGCTAACGTCGCGCGCGCGGTGGCAATCCGCCCGATAAGGTTGCGCGTCTTGTCCGTCGGCTCCGCGCCTTGCAATCCGTTCTCGGCAGATTGCAACTTTTCTTGAACGCCGGTGGTGATTCCAACAATCAATGACAATGCGGCAGAACGCCACCACAACGCGGGTCTTGCATCCAATACTTGCCTGGGCAGTGCATTCAGCCAATCCAAAATTGTGTTCACCGCGCCGGGAAAGTGAAGCGGCATCCGTTCACCCTCAATCAATCTCGTTGCGCGCTCGACATCCTTGGCGGCAGTTGCATGACGAAAGGCTTCAAACGCCAGTCCGTTGTTTTCATACCATTCACTGGCACGAATATGCAGTTCGGCGTTTCCTTCAGGGGCGAGACTTGATCCCAGCCGTTTCCGCAACAAATCTCCAAAGAGATGATGATAGCGGTACCAATGCCGTTCGTTATCCAGCGGGACAATGAACAAGTTGGCGCGCTCAAGATATTCCAGAGTGGCTTGCCCGGCAACAGCCGAGTCGCGCAGAACGGCATCACACAGAGAACCACAAATCCGGTCGAGAATAGAAGTGCGTAGCAAAAAAAATTGAACGCTTTCGGATTGTCGTTGCAGAACTTCGGCGAGCAAATAATCCAGGACGAAACGATGACTGCCGGTGAACGACTTGATAAAGCCGGTCGTGTCTTGATGTCCCTGCATTGAAAGCGCGGCGAGTTGCAACCCAGCGATCCATCCTTCGGTGCGGGTTTCCAGTGCGGCGATGTTTTCTGCCGAGAGACTTAATCCCATCACCTGGTTGAGAAATCCTGCGGCTTCGATGGAAGTAAAACGCAAGTCGGCGGCGCGCAGTTCGATCAATTGGTCCCGGGCGCGTAATCGAGCCAGGGGTAGATGTGGATCCTCACGCGTGGCAATCACCAGGTGCATCTGTGGTGGCAAGTGCTCAATCAGAAAGATGAGGGCATTGTCAATCGATTTGGCATCAATCGCATGGTAGTCATCAAGGACGAGGATGAAATTGCCGGCACGGGGAATGGTCGTGATTTCATTGAGCAGAGCCGTCAGATTCGCTTCGATGGATGGCGGTTGAGGGGCTTGGAGCACACCCAACACCCCTGCTCCAATGTTCGCCATAATCGTCTGCAAAGCAACGATCAAGTAAGTCAGAAAGCGTGTGGAGTCGCTATCCCCTTCGTCCAGCGACAACCAAGCGACTGGTCGCTCGCAACCGGCGACCCATTCGCTGACCAACGCGGTTTTGCCAAAACCGGCAGGAGCCGAGATGAGGGTCAACTTGCAACCCGAAGAGAGACCTGCGTTCAGCCGCTCGATCAAGCGGGGGCGGAGGACAACTTTAGGACGCGGTGGGGGGATATAAAGTTTGGTGGCTAGAACTGGCGTAGACATGGATCAATTATAACACACACACACATCAAAATTCAAAAAACGGCAAAACCTAACGGTTTGTGTTGTGGCGGCGGACAGATGTGGCTTGAAGAAAACACTGGGACGCACATCAACAACAAACGCGTCGAGTATGTGATTGCAGTGAACGCGCAAACGGTCGTGTCCGCGTGTCCGTTCTGCATGACGATGCTCGACGATGGCGCGAAGGCGTTGAGCGTGGACGAAAAGATCGCGCGCAAGGATATTGCGGAGTTGGTGGCGGAAAGTTTGGAACGCGAATAACGCGACCCTTCGACTTTGCTCAAGGTGCACGAAGGTTGCGAAATGAAAACGAGAGGTCTGGCTGATTGAAGCGCGATCTCTTTTACCACATTTGCAAATACTCTGCTACCCGCTCAATCGCCTCCACGAAATTTCTCCGTCCCAATCCCACCCGAAAATGATCGCCGGGAAAATCAAAAATGCTTCCTGGGACGATCATCACACTTTGTCGTTCGCGCATGTCTGCACAAAATTGTTCGACCGACGTTCCGCCAATCCAGCGCGGAAACGCAACGGAACCGGCGTGCGGCTTGAGCCAGGTAAAGCGATTCGCGTGCTCGGCGAAAAACTGTGCGGCGATTTCTAGATTATTGTGAATGATGGTGAGATTGCGCGCGATGATTTTTTCTTTGGCGCGTAGCGCGATGATGCCCAGAATTTCGCTTGGCGCGCTGTTGCAGATCGTCGTGTAATCCTTGAAACGTTGACACGCGTCCAGAATCGCGCGCTCGCGCGTGGCGAGCCAGCCGATGCGGAGACCGGGCAGCGCGAAGGTCTTGGACAAGCCGGACAATGAAATGCCTTTCTCGTACAGATCGCACATCGCCGGCAAGCGGCGCGCCGGATCGTATTCGAGCAAGCGGTACATTTCGTCGCTGAAAATGTGCGCGCCACGTTGCCGCGCCAAATCCACCATCGTGTCCAGCTCGTCGCGTGTCGGCAAATAGCCGGTGGGATTGTGCGGAAAGTTGAGGACGATCAAGCGAGTGCGCTCGGTGAGCAAGCGCGCCAACTGATCGAGGTCGAGCTGCCAGTGGTTATCGCGCAATTCAAATGACCAAGGCGTGACATCGCCACCGATGGCGTGCGCGATTTCGGACAGCGATTGGTACGCCGGAGAAATCGCGACGACATGATCGCCCGGCTTGAGCAAGGTGTGCATCGCGATAAAAATCGCTTCTTCCGGCGCGGCGATCAGCACATCGTCCGGCGTCATCGTTTCGTACATCCGCGCAACCTCAGCGCGCAAGAGTGGATGTCCCGGCGTTTCGGTGTACCCCAGACCCAGGTTTTCCCACAACGCGAGACCATCCGGGTCCGCCATCTGAAGCAGTTCGAGCAGAGATAAACTCTCGCAATCGGATGGGCAGAGCAGGTACTGTGCCTTGAATTCGTACTCGGCAAAATAGCGTTCGAGTTTGAACGGCGCGATTTGCATGGATGTTCCCCTTGGAGCGGATTCCGCTCTGATTTATGGTGATATGACGCATTCAAGACCTATCAGGTTTCTAAAAACCTGACAGGTCTCCCGTAAACGCAATAGGAATTCGCTCTAAACGATGAATCGGTGGCGCGAGGTCGTTCGCCAATACGCTACTTGACCGCGACGCCTTTGAAAAAGGTGTAGCTGAACGTTCCATCTTCGCCGGCGGTCGCGTGCAAATCGGCGATGCCGCGTTCCCAGGTCTCAAGATCGAGCAATCCCTGTTTGAGCGCCTGCTCTCGTGCGCCATTGACCATCGCGGTGAATGTATTCTTGGTAAATCCTTCAACCCATTCGGGTCTGCTCGAATCGGCATAGACCTGGCGCGGCGTGACGCGAATGTTTTTGAATCCCGCGCGTTTGAGCAAGGGATAGAGTTGTCTGCCGATCAACGCATTGCCGCCCATGCTCGCTTGAATCTTGACCAAACAATCAATCGTTTGCTGCGCGAATGGACTCTCTGGATAAAAATAGGCGGACGCATGATCGCCTTCGATGACGGTGAGCGTCCCCCCAGGTTTCACGACAACCTTCAATCGCGCCAACGCTTCGAGCGGTTGCCGCAGATGTTCCAACACAAAGCAAACAAAGATGTGATCAAAACTGTTTGCATCAAATGGGAGATCGAAAATATCTTCCGTACGAAAGGTGACATTTGTCAAACCTTGTTGCGCGACGCGTGCCCGCGCTGTTTCGACGGACTCGGGCGAAACATCAACCGATGTGAAATGCGCCTGAGGACTCTGCTGAGCCAGGATAATCGTTTGCGCGCCGACCCCACAGCCGGCTTCCAACACTTGGCTATCTGCCGGATAGATTGTGTCGTGATGCAATAATTCGGCGAGTGTGTTCGCTTGGTCGAGCAAACGGTCGCTTTCTCGCCCAGAATACCCGTGAACATAGTCGTTTGTGCTCATGGTTCCTCGCTGTGGTTTACTGTTCAATGCTTGCGAGTATATTCCAATCGCGCACTGGAGGCAATTTTCATAGAGTCAAGCCCCGATTGTCATCGCGACATCCGTGGTGGGAGCATTGACAAGTTTGAACGGGAATGGTATAGTAGAAACACTTGAGCAATCATTCAACTATCTAGGTGACGATGCGTAAACGAGCCGATGTCTGCGACGTGCTGTACGTGAGTACCGCGCAGGTCAAGCGCGCGGGCAAACACATGCCGGCAATAGACCGCGTCATGCAAGCCGCGGAAATCTTCGCCGCGCTGGGCGATCCGACGCGCGTGCGGATCATCGCCGCGTTGGCGCAAGCCGAGCTGTGCGTGTGCGACCTTGCCGCGCTGTTAGAGATGACGGTCTCCGCGGTATCGCATCAACTGCGGGTGCTTCGTCACCTGGGTCTGGTCAAGTATCGCAAAGAAGGACGCCTGGCGTTTTATACTGTCGAGGATGAACATGCCAGCGAGTTATTGACGCAAGTGCTCGATCACCTCCAGCACACGCGTCCTTGAAATTTTTCGTGAGGATTTAGCCAATGACAGAAACAGTGGAACTAGCCATTCGCGGAATGGATTGTGCGGAATGTGCGGTGCACGTCGAAGAACGCATCGGCAAGATTGCCGGCGTTGCTTCGGTCAAGGTGTTCTTGACGGCGGAACGCGGCGTGGTCTCGTTCGATTCGGAGCGTGCGGAACCCGCCGCGTTCGTTCGCGCGATTGAGGAACTGGGTTATCGCGTCGAGTCGCCGAATGCGACGCGGCAGGTCGAGGCGCGACAAAAGATCGGCGAACTTGCCGGCGCGGCGCGCTTTGCGTTTGTCGCGGTCGTCGCGGTGTTGGCGCTCGCGAGTTTGCTGGTCGAGCGGCTGGGTCTGTTCAATCGCATTGTCGAACAGATTCCCACGCCGGTGTTCGGGCTGGCGGTACTCGTCGGCGGTTTGCCGATTTTTCGCAGTGCGCTCGCCGGTGTCCGCGCGCGGCAGATCAACGCGGATTTGTTGATGAGCATCGCGATTGGCGCGGCGTGCGTGATCGGGGAATTTCTCTCCGCCGCGCTCATCGTGTTCTTTATGAGCGTCGCGCATTTCCTCGAACACTTCACGACCGAAAAATCGCGTGCGGCGATTCGACACTTGGTCGCGCTCGCGCCAAAGACCGCGCGCGTGTTGCGCGACGGCGCGGAAATCGAAATGCCGATTGAAGCGTTAACCGTCGGCGATGTGATCGTCGTGCGACCGGGCGAACGTTTGCCGGCGGACGGGCAAGTGATTGTCGGTGCGAGCGCGGTGGACCAATCGCCCATCACCGGCGAATCGTTGCCGGTGGACAAGCGCGCCGGGGATGGCGTGTACGCCGCGAGTATCAATCAACGCGGCGCGCTCCAGGTGCGCGTGACGCGCGTCGGGCGCGATTCGATGCTCGGCAAGATCGTTCGCTTGGTCGAAGAAGCCGAAGCCGCCAAAGCGCCAGTCCAAAAATTCGCCGACCGATACAGCATGATTTATTTGCCCGTCGTCCTTGGCGTTGCGTTCCTTACTTTTCTCATCACGCGCAATCCGGTAAACGCGATTGCCGTCCTTCTCGTCGCGTGTCCGTGCGCGATTGCGTTGGCGACTCCGCTTGCCGTCGTTGCGGGCGTCGGTCGCGCGGCGAGTCGCGGCATTCTCATCAAAGGTGGTTTGTATCTCGAAGCGTTGGCGCGTGTGGACACGTTGGTGATGGACAAGACCGGCACGTTGACGTTTGGACGACCGAAAGTTACCGACGTGGAGATGGCAGAGGGCAGATGGCAGATCGCGGATTTGGATAAATCGAAAATCGAAATTCAGAAATCGAAAATTCTCCGGCTTGCCGCGAGCGCGGAAAAATTCTCCGAGCATCCGCTCGCGTCCGCGATTTTGGACGAGGCGAACGCGCGCGGCATCGCGATTGAATCGCCCGAATCGTTCGAGGTGATGGCGGGGCAAGGTGTCGTTGCGCGCTGGAACAGTCACGCGATTACGTTTGGCAATCGCCGACTCATGGATGAGCAGGGGATCGCGCTCGACGACGCGCTCGCGCAACGCGCGGACGAATTGGAACGCGCCGGCAAGACGGTGATGGTTCTGTCCGACAATCATCACGTCAGCGGTTTGATCGCGGTGGCGGATGTGGTGCGCGAAGAGGCGCCGCAAGCGATGGAGGAACTCCGGCGCATCGGCATTCACCGGATGATCTTGCTCACCGGCGATAATGCGCGCGTCGCGGCGGCGCTCGCGCAACAACTGGGGGTCGAGTATCGCGCCGAGATGTTGCCCGAAGACAAAATCGCGTTCGTGCGCGAACTCCAATCTGCCGGACATCGCGTCGCGATGATCGGCGATGGAATCAACGATGCGCCCGCGCTCGCGCAAGCGGATGTCGGCATCGCGATGGGCGTGGCGGGAACCGACGTCGCGATGGACGCGGCGCACGTCGCGCTGATGACGGATGACTGGGCGCACATCCCCGTCGCGATTCGATTGGCGCGCCGGACGTTTCGCACGATTCAACAAAACATCGCGTTCGGTTTGTTGTTCAACGTTGTGGGCTTGTCGCTCGCCTCGCTCGGCGTGTTGACGCCGGTGATGGCGGCGGCAGCGCAATCGTTTCCCGACGTCGCGGTCTTTGTGAACTCGTCTCGGTTGTTGAAGAGCGAATAATCAAAGCGCGAATGGCGCGTCGTTGCTCTTACGTAACTCGAACAAAGATTTGACCCTATTTTGACCTAGTTTCTTTATAATCGGCGATAAGCATGACTTATCGTTGACAGTGAAGCTGCTGTTGAAATGCGTTACGGAAGGTGACGGATTGCCTTTCGACGTTACACGTAAGCGACGATTGGCTTTTTAATTTCTCTTTCAAGGAGGCGAGGGAAACAATGTCCTTCCTACGCAAATTCTGGCAAGGGATTCGCTCGATCAAACCTCGACAGTGGTTCCTGGGGTTTGTTACACTCGTCGTTTTATTCATCCTCTTTCTGGGCGCTTCGTACGCGTGGGATTATACGAACAGCGCCGCTTTTTGCGGCACCCAGTGCCACACGATGCCGCCGCACTATGATTCCTATCAACGCTCTCCTCACGCGCGGGTTCAATGCACCGAATGTCATATCGGACGCACCTTTATCGGCGTGGCATTTACGCGCAAAGCGGTGGATGCCCAATTCGTGTGGGCGTATTTGACCGGCAATTATGAATATCCGATCCACGCCAAGGGTTTGCAGCCGGCGCGCGAATCGTGCGAGAAATGTCATTGGCCCGAAAAATTTTCCTGGGACAAGGTCATCACGCTCGCGGATTACCAGACGAACGAGAAGAATACCCAGGTCGCCACGACACTCGTGATGAAAACGGGCGGTGGTTCCGCGCGCACCGGGCTGGGACGCGGCATCCACTGGCACATCGAAAATATCATCGAGTTCAAGTACACCGACAAGTTGCAACAGGAGATTCCCTGGATTTCCGTTACGAATGCGGATGGAACCAAGACGATCTACACCGACATCGAAAAAACCATGACCGCTAGTCAGCTCGCCGGTTTGCCCACGCGACTAATGGATTGCATTGATTGCCACAATCGCGTTTCGCACACATTCATGTCGCCGGATCAAGCGGTGGATGCGGCATTGCAGAACAAACTCGTTGACGAAGCGATTCCGGAAATCAAGAAAAAGGGCATCGAAGTCCTGACCCCGCACTATAAAACTGACGCCGAAGCCAAGCAAGCGATTGGCAATCTCGATCAATTCTACAAACAGAATTATTCCGCCTACTATACGCGGAACAATGCGACGATTCAGAAAACCATCAAGTATCTCCAGGACTTGTATCCGAAGATTTATTATCGCGATCAAGAACTGGACTGGACGACGCATCCAGATAACGTCGGACACAAGGATTGGCCCGGCTGTTTTCGCTGTCACGACGGCAAACACTTTACGCCCGACCGCAAAGAATCCATTCGACTCGAATGCAATGTCTGTCATGCGATTCCCGAAGTGACGACGGCTAATGGCGGCGCGGCGCTTTTGTCTCTCTCGCGCACGGATGAACCGCCATCGCACAAGACGACGACCTGGCTCGCCGAGCATCGTACGCAATTCAACACCTCATGCCAGGTGTGTCACGATACGAACAACGCCGGCGGCAAAGACAACACGTCCTTCTGTTCGAATAGCGCGTGTCACGGTATCGAATGGAAGTTTGCCGGTCTGAACGCGCCCAAGCTCGCCGAAATCGTCAAAGCGCCGATTCGCCCGGTCTCTGCGCCTGGCTCGACGCCGCGAACGGTTCCGCATCCGGTTGGTGGGAATCCGGATTGTCAAATTTGTCACGCGCCGAATGCTCTGGCGTTTCCCTATCCGGTGGATCACACCAATCGTCCGAATTCGACTTGCCTGGGTTGCCACAAGCCCGCGGTAGCCGTTGCGGTAACAACTCCTGTGCCCGGCGCGGCGTCGGGCGGTCCACCAAAAATTCCGCACAGTACCGCGGGGCGGACGCAATGCCTGGGATGTCACGGGACTGGGACTGCCAGCATTCCACAGATCACACAGTTCCACAAGGATTTTGGCTTCACCAACAACAATTGCTTGACCTGTCATAAAGCTGCCGGACCTGGGGATGCGACCGCGACACCATCCGCGTCCCAATCAGCGCAACCGGCGGCAGGCGGCATCAAGAAACAACCTGCCGATCACGCGGGGCGCGTCATTTGCTTGGCGTGCCATCAAGCCGGTGTGGGACCCAAGCCCCCGGCGGACCACGCAGGACGCGCGGACGATACGTGCAAGGCGTGTCATCTACCGTCGTAGAGATCGCGGATCGCAAATTGCCGATGGCAAAATAGAAACCTCTGGCTGGCGCAAAAAACCGGTTTCTTAAAGAAACCTGGTTTCTGGCGGACCCTCCACCAAACTCCTGCCTGCAAAATGGAAACCTCGGTTGATGATGACTCATCAACCGAGGTTTTCTTTATGTTCAATCGTGCCAGGTCACTCGATCTCGAACACACAACATGGATCGCCGACGGCGATGCAATGGGTTTCTTTGACCTTGGCGGATTTGTGCCACGCCTCTTCCCAAAACCCGGCGATGTAGCCGGCGAGCGGATGACAGATCGGTTTCTTTTGACGCGGGACGGAAGCCGCGAGCACTGAGTCGCGGACTTCGATACACGTTTTGCCGTTCTCGCGCACGAGCGTGCCGACGCCCCAATGCGCCTGGGTGAACGCGAGAAGCGCGGCGACGAGCAGGTCTTCGCCGTGGATGGTGAGACGCTGGCTCAACATCTGCGCGCCGCGCGCGCCGCCTTTTTTGCCGGCGGTGTACAAAATACCGCCAATCCCGATGCCCAAAAACTTGAGACCCGTCTCGTACAGTTCGCCAATAATGCCGCGATCAATCAAGACCGATTCATCGCGTATGAGTTGAATGACCTGATCTTCGTCGAGCACAACATTGCCCCCGGGGGAATTTTGGATTTTCGATTTCAAATTGCCGAGAATGCCGCGACCACAAATCGAAAATCGAAAATCGAAAATTCCTACAACATTCCGTCTGCAGTGATAATCGCTTGCGCGATTTCGCCGAGTTTCTTGTTTTCGTTTTGACTGCGGCGTTGCATCCGGCGGAACGCTTCTTCTTCGGTGAGATTCAGTCGGCGCATCAAGATACCCTTGGCGCGCTCGACGAGTTTGCGCGTTTCGAGCGCGTCGCGCAGATCGTCCACCTCGCGGTGCAAGGATTGGAATTCCTTGAAACGCGACACGGCGAGCGCAATCGCGGGCAACAGATCGTTCTCCGAGATCGGCTTCATCAAGTACGCCGCGACGTTCGCGCTAGCGGCGCGCTCGGCGAGTTCTTGCTCGCTATACGCGGTGAGCAAGATGATCGGGATCGGGCGTTCGCGCGTGATCGTCTCGGCGGCTTCGATGCCATCCATTTCAGGCATCTTGATGTCGAGAATCGCGAGATCGGGCTTGAGTTCGTTCGCCAGATGAACGGCTTCTTTGCCGTTGCCGGCTTCGCCGATGACCTTGTGTCCCAACGATTCCAATTGACCCTTGAGACTCATCACACGCAGACTTTCGTCGTCGGCAATCAAAATGCGGAGCGGTTCCATATTCACCTCGTATCAACTAAAGTATGTGCTACGCGCCGCCGCGTTGGATGCGGACCCACGCGGTCGTACAACCTTCGCCGTTGGCAATGCCCATTCTGCCGCGCAAATCTTTTTCGACGAGCGTGCGCGCGATTTGCAGACCCAGCCCGCGCGAGGTTGCCAAATCGAATTCCTCCGGCAAGCCGGCGCCGTCGTCCTGCACGCGCAGAAGAATTTCATCGCCATCCCAATCGAGTTCGATTTCGATGTGACCCGCGGTGCGGTCGCGCAAGCCGTGTTCCATCGCGTTGCAAACCAGTTCGTTCAGCACCAGCGAGAACGCGGTCGCCTGTTTCGAATTGAGCAAGATGCTGGGACCTTGCACGTTCACGGTAATGTGTTGATTGGGACGCACCATACTGCGCCGCGCCTGGTCGCCGATGAGTTGTGCGAGCGCGGTGATGTCCGTTGCGCCTACGCTTTCGAGCGAGAGCATTTGGTGCGATGCCGCGATGCTTTTGATGCGTGTGATCGAGTCGCGCAAACTTTCCTGGACTTCGGGGCGCGGGTTGCGCGACATTTCGAGCGAGAGCAAATCGGCGACGGTTTGCAAATTGTTCTTGATGCGATGATGCATCTCTTGCATCATCGCGTTGCTCGCATCCGCTTCGCCTTCGGCGCGCTCGCGTTTCGCGATCTCGCGCGCGACCCAGTTCAACACGACCCAGGTGAACGCCGGTCCGCCAATGCCAAACACGATCATCTCGAACGCCACCATCAAGGGATGCGACTGCGTCTCAAAAATGAGATGCGACGTGATTTCGTAGAACATGACGATGGCGACGATCAGCAACGGGATGAGTTGCTTGAGCACGCCGACGCGTTGCGAGAGTAACTGCTCGGCGCGCGGCTTGGCTTGCGGAAAAACGCTCATACGCTCCGACGTTTATTTCCACAGCGCGGGCAGAAATTATCTTCCGCGCGCAACGCGCGCCCGCACTGGGTACAAAATGCGGCGGCGGTTCCATTCGCCGGTTGCGGGCGACGCCCTTTTTTGGACGGAACCCGCGATGCTTGACGCGCGGCATTCGGCGCGGTTTGGCGCTGGCGCAAAATGAAAACACCGAACACCGCGACCAAGCCCAGGACGACAGCGGCGGCAACCAGAAACGCGTTTTGCCAAACGCTGGGTTGTTGCGGCGCGGCGGTCGCCGGGCTACTCGCTGACGGCGCTGCCGCGAGCATGTCTTTGGTCAAGCGAGTTTCCGCCCGCGTGTATTTGATCTGCGCGTTAACGCTTTGCCCGGCGGCAAGGTTCGCGAACTGCGCGCCATAGTACGACAAGCCATCGGTGGGGTCCACGCGCGTTAGTTGTGTCGGCGGAGTCGAAGTGAAGTTGGTCGCGCGCGCGGGCTGTTGAATTTCCAACACAACTTGGTCGGCGGGCGCACCCAGTTTGAGCGCAAAATCCATCGTCTTGTCCGGCGTACCGCGCAACAAATCGTCATAGTACTCGACCCAGTATTCCGCGGTCGCTACCGTAAACGTGACGCGCTTGAAGCCATCACCCAGATCAGTGCTGCGCGAAACTTGTTCCGGCGCTTGTCTGCCGTCGGGATTAACGTAGGTGGTCACGATCACTTCGGCTTTCGCCGGGACGAGCACCGAGACTTCGCGGGGCAGGGTGCCTTTATCCGCAAAGACGCCGTTCAGGATCACGAGCACGGTCGGGCGGTCGTACTCGGGCCAAATGGAGATATTGAGCGATGTGAGACGGTTGGGGTCTTGCGCGAATGCATCGGCGCGCGCGGACAACAAAAAGACCAGCGCCATCATCGCGCTGAAAACTATTTTTCGCTTGGTCATCGCGATCCTTTGGACATTTAGATTCAGTGATCGGTCAGTCATCGCCGTTGATGCACCGAACGCTTTCGCTTGTTTGCTTTGCAGATATTATCACGAGCAAGTCAGAGGGTAGTCAAAGGACGGTCAAAAACTGGTTTGTTGGAGAGTTGGGTGGTTGGATCGTTGGATCGTTGCATAGTTTGTTCGTCACAATTCGCCGGATCATCCGACCTCTCAACCAGCCAACTGCCCAACAATTCAACGATTCAACGATTCAACTAACTTCCACTCGCGTTCACGAACACGTGCAGAAACTTGACGCGTCAGTTCGAGCGCGCGTTCAGCGGCGGATTCTGAAATCGTGCCAAGTCCACACGCGGGGGTGATGAGCGCGCGCGCGTAGAGCGTATCGCGGTCAATTCCTTTTTTGACGAGCAACGCGATTGCCGCGTCGAGCCGCGCGACGAGCGATTCAGCCGTTTCGCGCGCGATGTGTTCGGCGATGGTCGGCACGATGCCCCAGGCGAGAATGCCATCGCGATGCAAAAAGTGTTTCACCTCGTCGGCAAAGAGCGCGAGGTTCTCGGCGTAGGTGTACGCGTCGAACGAAATCACATTGACAGACGTGTCGAGCAACATGCCCCAGTCGGTGTTGCCGCAACAGTGCGTCCCTTTCAATCCTTGCAACGCGGAAAAAACTTCTTCGAGATCGCGCACGACTTCCTCGCGATTGAGCGCGACGAGCGACGCGCCGACGAGCGCGAGCGAAGGTTCGTCAATGAAAATGATGGTATCGCAACTTTGCGAAGGCGCGAAGCGTGAACCTTCGCAAGGTTGTAACACGGATTGCAAAAATTTTTCCTGCCACTGGGCTTTGCGCGCGAGATGTTTCACCAGCACGTCGCGTAATGCTTCATCGTACAACATCGGCTTGAGTGTTTGGTCAACGACCTTCAAGCCGAAACTGATCGGACCGGTGACCTGACCTTTGAGCATCACCGTGTCGCGCAGCGCGCTCGCCGAATCGCGCAGCGCGTAGAGACCGGCGGCATAATCTGCGCTCATCGCGAACAGTTCAAGGTCGTCGGTCAGGTAGCGCACGTAAAATTCTTCGACCTGCGCCAGTTTGTCGTCGCCGATGACTGCGCCCATCCACTCGTGCGGCAGATCAAGTTGCACACTCGGCAGATGATCGCTGTACTGCGCGTACATGTTCTCACGAAAATCGCGGCGCGGCAGTTGGGGCCAGAACGGAATCGTCGGAAACGTTTTGAGCACCAAATCAATCGCGGTGCGTGGATCCGGATGCGGCAAACTGCCAACGCCGGTCGCGAGCGCGCGGGGGACAAACTCGGTCATCGGTTTTTCTCCTCGTCAGATTGCCCGTATTCTAACACGAACTTTATGAAAGACCAAACCTTGACCACTAAAAACGAACAAACGAATGTCCAATTGAGACTCGGACAAAGGTTGCACATGTTTTTGACCTCATTTTGACCGCTAGTTGTTATTCTTTCAGCGGAGATTCTCGAATCTCCGCTATTCCATTTCCGCGCAGGTGCAACGAAGGAGGAGAGCCAACGATGGCAATCAAGGTCAAGCATCCCGTTCCGAGCGACATTGAGATCGCCCAAGCATGCAAGATGAAACCGATTCTTCAAGTCGCGGAAGAAATCGGTTTGAAAGAAAAAGAGCTTGAACTCTACGGCAATTACAAAGCCAAAGTCCACCTCGAAGTTCGTGAACGCCTCAAGAAACGCAAGCAAGGCAAGTACATTGATGTCACCGCAATTACGCCTACCCCCCTCGGCGAAGGTAAAACTACGACAACGGTCGGTCTCTCACAGGCGCTTGGCGCGCATTTGAAACAAAGCGTCATCACCTGCATCCGTCAACCCTCGATGGGTCCCACGTTTGGCATCAAGGGCGGCGCGGCGGGCGGCGGCTATTCCCAGATCGTCCCGATGGAAGATTTCAATCTGCACCTGACCGGCGATATTCACGCGGTCAGCGCGGCGAACAACCTGCTTGCCGCCGCAATCGACGCGCGCATGTTGCACGAGCGCGATCCCAAGATTGACGACGACAAACTCGCCGTCGCCATCTGTCCCGATGGTCATTTCCCGCTGGCAGTTCAAAAACGCGCGCAACGTCTCGGCATCAACGCGAACAAACTCGCGGACTTGAACGCCGAAGATAAACGCCGCTTGTTCCGCCTCGACATTGACCCGAACTCGATCACCTGGATGCGTGTCGTGGATATTAACGACCGCTTGATCCGCAAGATTCAGATCGGTCTTGGCGATGAAGAAAAAGGCAACGAACGCATCACCGGTTACGACATCGCGGTGGCGTCCGAAGTGATGGCGATCCTGGGTTTGACCAGCGGCATCGAGGACATGCGCGACCGCCTGGGTCGCGTCGTCATCGGCACCAACTCCAAGGGCGAAGCGGTGACTGCCGAAGACCTGGGCGTCGCCGGCGCGATGACGGTCTTGATGAAAGACGCGTTGCTCCCCAACTTGATGCAAACGCTTGAGGGCACGCCCGCCTTCGTGCACGCCGGTCCCTTTGCGAATATCGCGCATGGCAACTCGTCCATCGTCGCCGATCAGATCGCGCTAAAACTCGCGGATTACGTCGTGACGGAATCCGGCTTTGGCGCGGACATCGGCATGGAAAAATTCATGGACATCAAGTGCCGCTACTCGGGCTTGATTCCAAACGCGGTCGTCATGGTCGCGACGGTGCGCGCGCTCAAGATGCACGGCGGCGGACCCAAGG
The DNA here is from genome assembly GCA_016219275.1 of Chloroflexota bacterium. Taxonomy (NCBI): domain Bacteria; kingdom Bacillati; phylum Chloroflexota; species Chloroflexota bacterium. The sequence continues at coordinate 15,140 of JACRBM010000050.1, read as the reverse complement.
TCGTCGCGGGTCGCCCGCTCGACAAAGCGTACACCGAAGAAAATCTCGCGCTCCTCGAAAAGGGTATGCCGAATTTGCTCAAGCATATCGAGAACGCCAAGATGTTTGGCGTCCCGGTCGTCGTCGCGATCAACTCGTTCAAGTACGACACGAAAGCCGAAGTCGCGCTGATCAAACGTTTGGTCGAAGAAGCCGGGTCGCAAGCTGTCGCGTGCTCGCACTGGATGAACGGCGGCAAGGGCGCGAAGGAACTGGGCGAAGTGGTGATGGACGCGGTAAAAAAGTCGAATCACTTTGAGTTCCTCTATCCGCTCGATATGTCCATCAAGCAAAAGATCGAAACGATCGCGACCAAAGTGTACGGAGCGGACGGCGTTGATTACACGCCCGAAGCTGAAGCCAAGATCGAACTGTACACGAAACTCGGTTTCGACAAACTGCCGATCTGCATGGCGAAGACGCACCTCTCGTTGTCGCACGACGTTGCGCTCAAAGGTCGCCCGACCGGTTTCCGCATTCCGGTGCGCGACATTCGCGCGAGTGTTGGCGCGGGTTTCCTCTATCCGCTCTGCGGCACGATGCGAACGATGCCAGGTCTGCCGACGCGTCCGGTGTTCTATGATGTTGATCTCGATTTGAAGACCGGTAAAGTGTTGGGGTTGTTCTAAGCAGTGCGATAGTGCGGTAGTGCGATAGTGCGATAGTTGGAAAACTGCCGCACTATCGCACTAACTGCCGCACTAATGCACTAACGAACTATTGCACTATGAAGATACTCGCTGTCGTGACAGGCGAATACGGGCGACGAATCGCCCACAACGTGCGTGAGTACGGTCCGAAAGATTGGACGGTAAATGAATGGACTGCACCCTCGCACTTTCCCATTGTCATTGAAGACCCGCGCGATTTTTTGCCCGCATCACTCCCGCCCGCCGATTTGATTCTCGCACTCGCTGAAACCTCCGGCGTTGCCGAACTGCTGCCCGATGTCGCGCAAATGACCGGCGCGAAAGCGATGATCGCGCCGATTGACCGCAACGAGTGGTTGCCAAAGGGTCTGATGAACCAACTGCGCGAGTGGATGAAACAAGTCGGCGTTGTCAGCGTTTTCCCAAAACCATTTTGCACTCTTACCGAAAAATCCTTTAGTCTGCGCGGACAACGCGTCGAGTACACTCAGCCGCTCATCGCCGAGTTCGCGCGATATTTTGGCAAGCCGCGTGTACGCGTCGCGGTGGATGAAGACGCCAAGACGATTGCGCGCGTAGACGTTGATCTCGACGCGCCGTGCGGGTGTATGCGCTTTGTGGCGCAGGGCATCGTCGGCGTAACGCTAGACGATGTGGAATACCAGGCGGGCATGTTGCATCATCACTATCCCTGCCTCTGCTCGATGGGCATTGACCCAGATTACGCCGATACATTGTTGCACGTCAGCGGTAATCTATTTCGCGATGCGTTCAGCGAAGCGATCAAACCGCACCGCGAGGTGCATTATTTCAAGCCAGAAGGTTTCGTGGACTGATTTTCGATTTTCGATTTTGGATTTCTGAATTCGCAAAGCGCGCGCTGACGTTCCTAAATCGAAAATCGAAAATCGAAAATCCAAAATTCCAACGGAGGGATTCAAAAATGGAACAACTATCACTCGTCATCCCCGCGCTCTATGCCGATCATCATGTCACGAACATCAAGCGATTGCTTGCGCCCATCGCGGGCGTGGAAGATGTGGTGGCGAGCGCGGCGTTCAAAGAAGTCTTTATCGAATTCGACCCCGCCAAGACGACGTCAGCCGCTATCGTGAAAGTGTTGACGGGCGCAGGTTACGCGCCGGGCGAACTCGAAGTCGTTGCCGAGTCGCCGTATGCTACGGGTGATCCGGCGTGGGATAAACTGGGCGTGCGCGCGACGACGACGAGTCAAGTGGATTTGCAATTGTCGGGCGAGTTCCGGAAATACTAGTATTCAGTAATCAGTATTCAGACTGAATACTGAATACTGAATACTGAATACTGTTCACTGATATTCAAGGAGGAACCATGGCTACCCAGAAACCAACCGTTCAAACGATTGACCCCGCCGTTGCCGAGATGCTCGACCGCGCGGATCAACTAGGATATTCGACTGCATTTAGCCGCGCCGCGAAAATGGCGGCGTGCCCCATCGGTGCGGAAGGCGCGTGTTGCCAGATGTGCAACATGGGTCCGTGCCGTCTCGTCCCGACGAAAGCGAACCCCGACCCAGTTGGCGTGTGCGGCGCGACACGCGCGACGGTTGCCGCGCGTAACATGGCGCGTCACATCGCGGCGGGCACCGCGGCGCACAGCGATCACGGTCGCGATCTGATTTTCACGTTGCTTGCCGTCGCGGAAGACGAAGCGCAAGGGTACGAACTGCGCGACGAAAATAAACTCCGCACCATCGCGGCGTACTTTGGCATCCAGACCGACGGCAAAGACGCGCGCAAGATCGCGCACGAAATTGCGACGGTCGCGCTGGGCGACATGGCGGGACAAAAAGGCGAACTCAAGTACACCGCGCGCGCGCCGAAAAAGCGTATCGAGTTGTGGCGCAAACTGGGCTTGATGCCGCGTGGCGTGGACCGTGAAGTCGTGGACACGTTGCACCGCACGCACATGGGCGACGACCAGGACGCCGAGCACATTTTGCACGGCTCGCTTCGCACCGCGCTCGCGGATGGCTGGGGCGGCTCGATGATGGCGACGGATATTTCGGACGTGCTGTTTGGCACGCCCGCGCCGCTCGTCAGCAAGGTCAACCTGGGTGTGTTGAAAACCGACGAAGTGAACATCGTCGTTCACGGTCACGAACCGACGCTCTCCGCGTTGATCGTGCGTGTGGTCTACGAACCGGAGATGATCGAGTACGCAAAATCGAAAGGCGCGCAAGGCATCAACTTGACCGGCGTTTGCTGTACGTCGAATGAAACGTTGATGCGCCAGGGCGTGCCGAGCGCGGGCAACGATCTGAATCAGGAATTGTGTGTGATGACCGGCGCGGTCGAAGCGATGATCGTGGACGTGCAGTGCATCATGCAATCGCTTTCCGACCTCGCGTCGAAATTCCACACCAAGTTCATCACCACGTCGCCGAAAGTGAAAATCACCGGCGCGACGCACATCGAGTTCAACGAACACGAAGCGTTGAACATCGCGCGCGACATTGTCAAGATCGCGATTGACAACTATCCCAATCGCAAGGACGTGCAGATTCCGTCGCACGTCGCCGACCTCGTCCCAGGTTTTTCGCACGAGTACATTCGCTACATGCTCGGCGGTTATTATCGCGGCTCGTTCCGCCCGTTGAACGATGCCGTGATGGCGGGGCGTTTGCGCGGCGTGGCGGGCGTCGTGGGTTGCAACAATCCGCGCACGACCCAGGATGCCGGACACAATTACATCGTGAAAGAATTGTTGAAGAACGACGTGCTCGTCGTCCAGACCGGTTGCGGCGCGCTGGCGAATGCAAAATATGGTTTGCTTACCGGCGAAGCCGCGCTCGAATACGCGGGTCCGGGGTTGCGCGAAGTGTGCGAAGCGATCGGCATTCCGCCGGTCTTGCACATGGGTTCGTGCGTGGACAACACGCGCATTCTCACCGTGCTCGCCGAAATGGCGAGCGAGGGCGGACTCGGCGAGGACATCAGCGACATTCCGGGTGTTGGTATCGCGCCCGAGTGGATGAGCGAAAAGGCGCTCGCGATTGGCGCGTACTTTGCGGCGTCCGGCGCGTACGTCTTGTTCGGCGTCAATTCGCCGGTGGCGAACAGCGAAGAAGTCGAAAAATTGATGAGCGAGGGCTGGGAAAAACTTGTCGGCGGCAAAATGGAATTCGTGCCCGATCCCGCCGAGATCGTGCGTCGCTCGCTCGCGCACATTGACGCGAAACGCGCCGCGCTCAAACTGCCGATCTACGACGCGTCCAAGTGGGGCAAGTCCGGCGACAAGCGCATGCGCGAATTGTTGTCGCTCAAAGATCGCCAAGCCGCGCTGTACGGCGGATTGCCGGTCGCGGCGGAGTAACCTCACCCCCTTCCCCCGTCCTTCGGACACCCCTTCCCCCTCTCCTGATTGAACTTCATCAGGAGAGGGGAAGGGGGGCGGGGGGATGGGGGTGAGGTCGAGCGGACGCACAGGGTCGTGCTCCGCTCTTTATGCTGTGTGGTGAGAATGGCAACGCACGCACGTCGCGCGCACCAACCTGCCCATTGCGGGGCAATGTGATTGGGAAGGATCCAATCGAAATCATGGAGACACCCATGCTAGACCAAATCGCCAAGTACCGCCAAATTGTCACCCTCGCCGATGGCACGCGGGTCTTGTTCCGTCCACTCGCGAAGGAAGACAAATCCGAACTGCTCTCGCTTTTTCAGCCGGTCAGTAGCGATGATTTCAGACTGATGCGTAACAACGTGCGCGATCCGCAGGTGGTCAGTAGCTGGATCGAGAATCTCGACTATCGTCGCACCTTGCCCATCGTTGCGGTGGTGAACGACCATGTGGTTGGCGACGCGACGCTGCACTTTCGTCCCGGTCCTGGGCGACACCTTGCCGACGTCCGCATCTTTTTGTCGAAGGAATTTCGGCGACGCGGCTTGGGCGTGGCGTTGTTGCGCACGCTGATTGATGTGGCGCGCAAACTGGGTTTGCAACAACTCGTCGCCGAAGTCATCGCCGATCAGGTCAAGACGATTGCCGCGTTTCAGAGTTTGGGCTTTGAATTGCGCGCGACCTTTACCGATTATTTCATGTACCCCGATGGCGAGACGCAAGACGTCGTCGTGTTGGTCTTGCGCCTTGCCTCGAAGAAAGAAGAATTCTAACGAATTTTCGATTTTGGATTTTCGATTTTCAAATCCAAAATCAAAAATCGAAAATCAAAAATTGAATTGACCATTCGATAACTCGAAGGAGGAACTGAATGTCTCGTTACATTGCCACATCGGCGATTCGCGGCGCGAACAATATTGTCCGCGAAACGGATGCGTATCTGCAAAAAGCATTGAATGAAAAAGGCGCGGATGCCAAGGTTGGCTTTCCCAACACTGCGTATTTTTTGCCGACGATCATGGGACTCACTGGGCGTAAGGTCGAGACCGTCGGCGATCTCGTTCCGGTGATGGATCATGTCAAGTCGTTGATGCATCCCATCCCGGCGGAATCGAAATGGACGCCGTACCTGGGTGAAACGCTCGACAGCGGCGTGGCGACTTTGCTCGCAGAAGAAACGTTGATGGCGTTGCGCTATCTGTACGGCGATCAACCGGAGGCGCTCCCCGGATTTCAACTCGCGCAGGCGTCGTTCACGTCGCCGGAGTTTTCTAAAGGAAACGGCGGCGGACACCTCAACGGACCGATTGACGACATTCAACTGCGCTCGTGGGGCATTCAACTTGTGGACGGTCGGATGCCCGGCTTCGCGGCGATTGTTGGTTGCGCGAAATCGAACGAGGTCGCGGTCAAGATTGTGCGCGAACTGCAACGGCGCAACATCCTCATCTTTCTCGCCGGCAATGTGAATGGTCGCTCGATCATTCATCAGTTGCAAGAGGAAGGCGTCGAGATGGGATACGATACCTTCATCGTCCCGTTCGGCACCGACACGCTCTCCGCGATTTACGCGATCGGTTTTGCGACGCGTTCCGCGTTGACCTTCGGCGGCATGAAGGGCGGACAGTCGCGCGAGATTTTGTTGTACAACAAGGCGCGCGTGTTCGCGTTCGTCCTCGCGCTCGGCGAAGTGGACGATTTGAAATACGCGACCGCCGCAGGCGCGATCTCCTACGGCTTCCCCGCGATTGCCGACACAGTCATTCCGGAAATTCTGCCGACCGGCGTCACGAGTTACGAACACGTCATTTCGATGCCGTTCAACGAAATTCCCGGCAAGGACGATTTGGAACGCGCCGAGAAACTCGTTCAGCGTTGCATCGAAGTACGCGGCGTCAAGATCAAGATGACCGAAGTGCCGATCCCAGTTCCGTACGGCTCAGCGTTTGAAGGCGAAGTCGTCCGCAAAGCCGACTTGCGCGCCGAATCCGGCGGCAAGCGCGCGCGTTGCTTCGAGTATCTCTACAATTTGCCGATGGACAAGGTCGAAGACGGCAAGGTCACGGTCATCGGTCCCGATTTGGACGCGATGCCCGAAGGCGGTGCGTTCGATATGGGCATCGTCGCCGAAGTGGCTGGGCGCAAGATGCAAGAAGATTTCGAGCCGGTGCTCGAACGCCAGATTCACCACTTTGTCAACGGCGCGTCCGGCGTGCAACACGTCGGTCAGCGCGACATTACGTGGATTCGCGTATCGAAAGCTGCGTTCGAAAAAGGGTTCCGTCTTCAAGACATCGGCAAGGTTTTGCACGCGCGCTATCACGCCGACTTTGGCGCGATTGTGGACAAGATTCAAGTCACGATTTATACTAATCCCGCTGACGTGAACACGATGCTTCAGGTCGCGCGCGATGCGTACCAAAAACGCAATGTGCGTCTCGCGGATATGGTGGACGAGCAGGTCGAAGAATTTTACTCGTGCACGCTCTGCCAATCGTTCGCGCCCAATCACCTCTGCGTCATTTCGCCGGAACGGGTTGGCTTGTGCGGCGCGTACTCGTGGCTCGACTGCAAGGCAAGTTTCCAAATCAATCCAACCGGTCCCAATCAGCCGATTCCTAAAAAACAAATCATTGACCCAGTCAAGGGTTACTTTAGCGGCTCGAACGAATTCCTGTACCAGAATTCGCATCAGCAATTCGATACCGTTTCGATGTACTCGATTATGGAAAATCCGATGACCGCGTGCGGTTGTTTCGAGTGCATCGTGATGGTGATTCCCGAAGCGAACGGCGTGATGGTCGTTTCGCGCGAGGATACTTCGATGACGCCGGCTGGCATGACGTTCTCGACGCTTGCGGGTATGGCGGGCGGCGGTTTGCAAACGCCGGGCGTGATGGGCGTGGGCAAGTACTATCTCACGTCGAAAAAATTCTTGAGCGCGGACGGCGGGTTCAAGCGCGTTGTGTGGATGTCGTCGGTGCTCAAGCAAACGATGGCGGACGAGTTCAAAAAAGCCGCCGAGTTTGCCGGCGATCCAGAGTTGATCGAAAAGATCGCGGACGAACGAGTTTGTACCGAAGTGCCCGATCTCGTCGCGTACCTCGAATCGAAAAACCATCCCGCGTTGACGATGGACCCGATGATGTAAACAACGGATGGAAACGGATAAACGGATGGCAATTCGTTCATTCGCTGATTCGTTCTAATTCGTTGAGGGAGGATTCGATGACGAAATTCGTGCGCGATGTGATGCGAATTGGCGTGCCGGTGTGCGAGATGGAAACGCCTCTACCTGAAATCGCAAAGATCATGGCGCGTGAAAACGCGGACGCCGTCGTCGTGATGGACGAGGTGGGTTCGTGCGGCGTTGTGTCGCAAAGCGACCTCGTGCGCGCGTACCCGCGCAACTTTGAGTTGCTCACGGCAAAAGATGTGATGACTTCCAAGGTGCTCACCGTGCCGCCCGATGCCGCCGCGACCGCGGTGGCGCACATGATGATGGACGAAAAAGTACACCAGGTTTTCGTTTTGCACGAACATCCGGGCGCGGGCAAGCCGAGCGCGGTGGTGACGATGCGCGCGCTCGTGCGCGAAATGGCGGGCTTGGAACCGGAACGACCGGAGCCGCCGATAAAACGCAAGTGATATTTTCTTTGCTCCCCGCTTCTCTGCTTCCGCGCAATTAGCAGAGGCGCAGAGGCGCGGGGGCGCAGAGGTGAGAATGTCCCAGTCGAACGAAAAACACTTTAGCCCGCGCACGACGAACATTCTGCTCGGCGCGTCGGTGGTCATTCTGATCGCGACGGTGTTGGTGCGCTATCTCACCAACGCGCCGCACGAAGCCGTACTCGTGGCGATGGCAATCGGCGTGTTTTTGTTTTTGCTCGTTGCATTCGATCAACCTGAATAATGCACTAGTTCAATAGTGCGATAGTGCGGTGGTTTAAAATCCACTTGCTCAACTATTGCACTAACACACTAACGCACTATCGAATTAAATGGAGGCATAATGCCAGTTACAGTTGAAATTCCCAAAGACAAGTACGCCGGTAAAGTGCGAGAGATTACGCTCGGCGCGACGAAAGAACAGGGCGGCACGCGCGCCAAGACCGTGACCATCGGCGGCGAGAACGCGTTGCCGTTCATGCACTTTGAAGGCGCGTTCCCCAACACGCCGGCGCTCGCGATTGAAATTCAAGATCGCAAGCCAAGCGATTGGTCGCCGGTATTGCTCGACGCGTGGAAAGCGGTCGCGGATGATCCGGTGAAATGGGCGCAAGCCGCACAAGCCGCCGGCGCGGATGTGATTTTGCTCAAACTCAATGCGACGATGGCGGACGGTTCCAAGAACACGCCCGCGAACGCGGTCAAGGTTGCGAAGGATGTGCTCGGCGCGACCGGATTGCCGTTGATCGTGTTCGGTCCCGGTCAAGCCGACCTGGACAACGAATTGCTCGTGCCCGTCGCTGAAGCGGCGAAGGGTGAACGACTCGTCCTGGGTCTTTGCGAAGACAAGAATTATCGCACGCTCGTCGCGGCGGCGCTGGCGAACGATCACCTCGTCAACTCGCGCACGCCGATGGACGTGAATCTCTCCAAGCAACTCGTGATTTTGATTCACGATATGGGCTTGCCGCTCGAACGTATTTTGATGGACCCGACGACCGGCGCGCTCGGCTACGGCATCGAGTACGGTTACTCGGTGATGGAGCGTCTGCGTCTCGCCGCGTTGCAGGGCGACGGCATGACCCAACAACCGATGCTCGTCACGCCCGGCGAAGAAGCGTGGCGCGTGAAAGAATCCAAGGTCGGCACCGATGTGCCGGCGATGTGGGGTGATTGGGCGGAACGCGCGATTCATTGGGAAACCGTCACCGCGTCCGCGCTCGTCGAATCCGGCGCGAACATACTCGTGATGCGTCATCCCGAAGCGCTCAAGCGCGTCAAGGCGATGATTGGCAAGTTGATGGGGAAATAAAATTACCAAGTACCAATTTACGAGAAACGTAATTGGTAATTGGTAGTTGGTAATTGTGATGGCTACGCTCAGTCGCGCGCGACAAAACTGGATACTCTACATCGCGTTCGTTGTATTGCTTGGCGCGTTGCTCTGGCTTTCGCCGGCAGAGGCGACGCTGGGCAATGTCGTCAAGTTGGTGTACGCGCACGGCGCGGCACAGCGCGTCGCGATGTACGCGTATCTCATTGCCGGCGCGCTCGGCATTGTGCATTTGTCATTGCAAGCGTTTTTTGCGAAACGCGTAACCCCACCCCAGCCCTCTCCTTACCAAGAGGAGGGAGCGGGAGGGGTGTTTGCCCGTTGGTCGCGTGCGCTGATGGAAAGCGCGATTCTGTTTTGGTTCATCCAGTTTGTCGTGAGTCTGCCCGCGCAAATGCTCGCGTGGGGTGGCATTTCGTGGACCGAGCCGCGCGTGATGAGCGCGCTGTGGGTGCTGGTGTTTACGGCGCTCGTCTATGGCGTGGCGCATTGGGTGGGCGATGCGCGCTCGTTGTGGATGCCCGTTGCGGCAATCGCGAACGCGACCATCGCGCTGATACTGCTTCGTGGCGCGGCAAATATCTTGCATCCGATTGATCCGATCCTGGGTTCGGAATCCATCGCGATCAAGGCATTTTACGCCGCGATTGTGCTCACGACCGGCGCGCTCGCGATTCTGTTCGCGCGTGAACGTGTCGCAAGTTAGCCGCAGGACCATACTCGCCAACCGCAAACGGAAAAAATTCTGTGGCGAAAGAAGGAACGTTAAATGTCAACGCCAAATGAATTCGAACGCATGCAAGAAACAATCGCAACGATCAGCCACTATGCCGAAATCTATCACAACGGTAGGGTGGATTTGATATCGTTCGACGGCGAGACGGTCGTCGTACATCTGGGCGGCGCGTGCGAAGAATGCCCGCTGATGCCGTGGACGTTACACCGCGTTGTGGAAAGCACAGTGCGCGATCTCTTCCCGAAAGTGAAAGAGGTCAAGGCATTGCAGGCAAAGTAAACAGTGAACGGTGAACAGTGAACAGCAGACTGTTTACTGTTTACTGATTCGACAAGGAGCTAGAATGGACGCGAAAACTAGTTGGGAAACGTTCTTCAAAATGATGATCATGGAAGAACATGGCGCGCAGAAAAAATACGAAATGGCGATGAATCTCGCGGACACGCCGGAATTGAAAAAGGTCTTCGAACGGTTCATGCAAGAAGAAATGTTCCACGCGCAAATCCTCGAAGGCGAATTGCTCAAACTCGAAAAGAAAGGCATTTAGTTCGATAGTGCGATAGTGCTCTGGCGAGATAGTTAAAGGACGCCACTATCGCACTATTGCACTATCCAACTATTGCACTGGAGGACAAACATGGCATTAACCGGTTTGCAGATTTACAAACTCTTACCGCAAACAAACTGCAAAGAATGCGGATTTCCAACCTGCCTTGCGTTCGCGATGAAACTCGCCGCGAAGCAAGCGGAATTGAGCGCGTGCCCGTACGTTAGCGAAGGATCCAAGCAACAACTCGAAGCCGCGTCGCAACCGCCGATTCGTTTGATCACGCTCGTCGGCGCGGACAGTAAAAAGGTCGAGACGGGCAACGAGATCGTCCTGTTCCGCCACGAGAAAACTTTTTATCATCCCGCCGGCGTGTTCGTGCGCGTCAAGGACACGCAAGCCGCCGATCAACTCGCGGCGGCGGTGAAAGAGATGGACGCGTTCGTCGTGGATTATGTCGGCATCAAGTTGCATCTCGACGGCATCGCGGTCGAGAACGCGTCGGGCGACGCGGCGAAATTCGCGGCAGCCGTCGAAACCGTGCGCGGCGCGACCAAGATGCCGCTCATCCTGATCGCGCAAGACGCGGCGGCATTCGAAGCCGCGCTCGCGAAATTGCCGGGTGAAGCGCCATTGCTCTACGCGGCGGACGCCTCGAACGCGGCGGCGCTCGCGGCGGTCGCAAAAAAGGCGAAAGCCCCGCTCGCGGTCAAAGGCGATGGCACGCTGCAATCGCTCGCGAACCTCACCGAAACAGTCAAAGCCGCGGGCGTCGAAGACATCGTGCTCGATCCTGGGACGCGTGATTTTCTCGGCGGGCTGACGACCGCGACCCAGATTCGGCGGCTCGCGATCAAAAAGAATTTCCGTCCGCTCGGTTATCCGATCATCGCGTTTCCCGGCGAAGGTGTTGCATCGGCGGATGAAGAACCAACGCTCGCCGCGCAAGCGATTTCGAAATACGCGGGCTTGGTCGTGCTCGATACGTTTACGCCCGCGCGCGCGTACGCGCTGCTCGTGTTGCGCCAGAACATTTACACCGATCCGCAAAAACCGATCCAGGTGCAACCTGGGTTGTACGAGATCAACAATCCGAAACCGGATTCGCCCGTGCTCGTCACGACGAATTTCTCGATTACGTATTTCTCGATTTCGAACGAGGTCGAAGGCGCGGGCTTGCCCGCGTGGTTGCTCGTTGCGGACGCGGAAGGCATGAGCGTGTTGACCGCGTGGGCGGCGGGCAAGTTCGATTCGGACCGCATCGCAAAAGCGGTCAAGACGACGGGCATCGAATCCAAGATCAACACCAAACGCATCGTGCTCCCTGGCGCGGTCGCCGTGTTGATGGGTGAAGTCGAAGAAGCGCTGGCGGGTTGGAAAGTCGAAGTTGGTCCGCGCGAAGCGGTGGATGTGCCGGCGTTTTTGAAGTTGAAAGCGTAGGAAATAATTCAGGGGTCAGAATTCAAGAGATTCTGACTCCTGGATACTTGGGTTTCGATCCAGATTTGACTCTCGCGGTAACAGACACACAACCGAAAAAATTCAGTTTGCCACAATGTGGTCCAGGAAAAATCAATGCAGACTCGAACTGTAGGACTTGGCACAATATTTTTTTTGTTGTTGGGCGCTATCTTTTTAATTCAACCACCTATAATGACTCAGGCGAGTTTTCCAAATGCCACGCACTCTTTCAATGGATGGCTTGCCGTTAATGGGGGCAATGCCCAAGTCCCCTACGATTCTGAAATCAGTTTGGATCCCAGTATTTCCAGTTTCACGCTTGAAGGATGGATCAATAGCCCAACGTTTGGCTATGGCAATAGCAGTTCCTGGGATGTAGTTTCCAAGCTTTCGAGTTTTAGTTTGAAAACTGGGCATACATATCTTTTGGGCTTTCCAGGAACTAATACTTACTATGTTACTCTGATGCGAAATGGTGTTGGAACACTCCACACTGGGAGTTCTTGTTCAGAGTGGGATTCATGTATGCCGACTGGGTGGTTCCACTTTGCGTACGTCTATGACAAACCAAACAACAAGTGGATGTTCTTTTGGAATGGCGTAAAACTTGATGAAGTTATTCAAACTCCACTTACATCTACTCAACCGCTTGTCTTGAAATACGCGCAAAAAATGGACGAGTTCCGTATTTCAAATAATGTACGGTATTCAGCAAATTTCACAGTTCCATCCGATCCATTTACCTGTGACGCCAATACGCTGGCACTGTGGCACTGGGACGAAGTTCAAAACTCGACAACTTTCCACGATTCGTGCGGTGCTACCGATAATGTAATGACTGGCGCGAGTGGCGCGCATACCGAAGGAGTAACTGCACAGAATACCAACACGGTATTGGTCTCTTCTCCGAACCCATCTATTATTAGTCAATCCGTAACTTTAACAGCAACCGTGAGCATTACTCCAACTGGTTCTGAAATTCCCACGGGGAGTATTACTTTCAAAGACGGGGCTACGCCGCTAATTACGACGACGTTATCGAATGGGATCGCAACATACATCACTTCGACTCTTGTGGTAGGATCGCATACGCTTTCCGCAGTGTATAATGCTGACCCTGCTTTTGTCATGAGTACCTCGCCAGATTTGGTGCATATCGTAGAGAGTATCATCTATCGCTTGTATTTGCCGAGCATTTTGAGATAGCAGGTTGGTGCCTGACGAGCTCCCTTTGGTGGTTTTCTGACAGGAGAAGTCGCTTATCGCTACCCAACAAGTTCATTTCAAGCCACAAGATATAACCGTCGAGATCAAACACGGCGCGTTGATTTCAGATGCGGCGCAGCAAGCCGGCATAGACATCAACGTGCCGTGTGGCGGTCAGGGGCGCTGCGGGCGATGCGCGGTCGTCGTCGAGCGCGGCAATGCGCGGCGTCGCTCGACGATGCGTCTCAGCGCGTCCGATCTCGAAGCTGGGTATGCGCTCGCCTGCCAGACCGTCGTCGAGGGCGACCTCCAAGTATTCGTCCCGCCGCAAGAAGAAATCACGCGCCATCTCACGACCGAAAAGACCGCCGCTAAAATCAGCGTGCCGTTCGAGTACGATTGGCGCGAACATCAAACGGTCGGCAAATATTTTCTCGAACTCGAACCGCCCTCGCTCGCGGACAACACCGACGACGTGTCGCGGCTCTCGCGCGAACTCACGCGGCGATTCAACATCCGCGATTTGTGCGTGCCGCTTCCCGTGTTGCGAAACCTCGCGCGGACTCTGCGCGAAGCGGAATGGCGCGTCACCGTCGTCGTGGATCGCTCCGGCGATGAACCGCGCCTCGTGGATGTGCAACCCGGCGATCAATCGTTTTCGCTGTACGGCGCGGCGGTGGACATTGGCACGACAACGGTCACGCTGTACCTAGTTGATCTGTTCACCGGCGAAGTCGTCGAAACCGCGGCGGACTACAACGGGCAGATTCGGCGCGGCGAGGATGTGATCTCGCGCATCATCTACTCGTCGAAAGACGGCGGCGGACTGATGGAGTTGCAATCGCTCGTCGCGACGACGATCAACAAACTTGTCGAGCGCGTGACGTTGCGCCGGAAAATTCATCCCCACGATATTTACAAAATGACCATCGTCGGCAACAGTACGATGATGCACATTTTGCTGGGTCTCACGCCCGACCCGATTCGCCTGACGCCGTACATCACGACGATCAATCATCCGCCCCAGGTGTTGGCGACCGAGATCAATCTCAACATTCATCCACAAGCGACGGTGGACTCGTTGCCCGGCGTCGCGAGTTTTATGGGCGCGGACATTACCGCGGGTGTGTTGTCGTCGGGCACGAACGACACGGACAAGGTGACGTTGTTCCTCGACATCGGCACGAACGGCGAGATGGTGTTTGGCACGCGCGAGTGGTTGGTAAGCTGCGCGTGCAGCGCGGGTCCCGCGTTCGAAGGCGCGGGCGTGTATCACGGCATGCGCGCGACGACCGGCGCAATCGAAGAAGTGTGGATCAACGGCGAGACGAAGGAACCGACGATTCGCGTTATCGGCGGCGGCAATGCGCGCGGCTTGTGCGGCTCGGGTCTCATCAGTCTGCTCGCGGAAATGTTCATCACCGGCGTGATGGACAAGGCGGGCAATATCAATCTCGATCTGCCGACGCCGCGCGTGCGCAAAGGTGAACACGGTTCCGAGTACGTGATCGCGTGGGCGAGTGAGAGCGAAACTGGCGCGGACATTGTCGTTACCAAGCCGGACATTGACAACCTCTTGCGCGCCAAAGCCGCGATTTACGCGGGCTATGTGATGCTTGCGCGCAGTGTCGGCATGACGCTCGCGGATGTCGAGCAGATGTTGATAGGCGGTTCGTTCGGTCAGTACCTGAACATTGAAAAAGCGGTCGAGATCGGTTTGCTGCCCGATTTGCCCTGGGATCGTTTTCACTTTCTCGGCAACACGGCGGCGCGCGGCGCGTACATGGCGCTCCTTCGCCGCGATGCGCGCGACGCGATTGCGGACATTGCGCGCAAGATGACGTACATCGAACTCGCCGCGGACAACGCGTTCACCGATCAATTTATGGCGGCGCTGTTCCTGCCGCATACCGACCTGACCGCGTTTCCGAGTGTGCAGAAAGTGTTGGAAGGGCAAGAAAGGGCAACACTAGTCGGAAAGACTTGCGGTAAAAAGTCAAGAGGCAAATGAACCAATTTGAGACGAGTTTTGAAAGCGCATGTCGTTTGAAGGGCGCATCAAACTAACCGAACCGAAACTGCGCTTTTCCGCCGGCGATACCCAGGTATGCGGTTGTG
>JACRBM010000049.1 GCA_016219275.1 Chloroflexota bacterium | reverse complement strand
GGTGCGCACGCATCGCCGTCGGTTTCGGATGCACACACGCTCCGTCAAACAATCCAACGCTCAACTCAAGGATTTGGTGCGTCGTTGGAAAATGCTCCCGGCGGACAACGCGCCCAAGTGAGTTTTGCGGTATTGCGGAAAAACGCACCGAGTATTTGACAACCGCGTTTATTGCTCTTATAATGACTGGCGTGATTGAACACACGCACGCCTGAAAGGAGGTGGTCGAATCCAAGAGGACACTCCACCACTCGAAAGGCACGAGAGACAATGGTGTTTCGTTCGCGCGTTGATGCGATCGCTTGATGCCTCGCGCGTTTCCTCCGCATGTCTCCTGCCCGTTCGGTAGCAACGCTCACTTGTATTCGCACACTTGGCTTGTACGTGGTGGAGAACCGAAAAATTTTTTCGTTCGATCCATTCAACTGTTCAAACTCACAGGAGGAGAAGTAACAAATGAAAAAAACAATGCTCGTCTTGGGCTTGTTGATCGTAGTTGCGGCGCTTGCCGCATGCGCCACGCCGACCGAAGCGCCCAAGCCAGCCGCGACGACCGCCCCCGCGGCTCCCGCGGCGCCTACGGGTCCCAAGGTTCTGCGCATCGGTCGCGCAACCTACCCGTCGGTGATTGACCCCCAAAAGTCGTCCTTCGGTATCGAAATCGAAGTGATGAAGTTTTGCTACGAAGGCATCCTGGCAATTGACGCCAAGGGCAACATTGGTCCCGGTTCCGCGGACAAATGGACGATTGCGCCGGATGGTAAATCCATCGT
Source organism: Chloroflexota bacterium (assembly GCA_016219275.1). Classification (NCBI taxonomy): domain Bacteria; kingdom Bacillati; phylum Chloroflexota; species Chloroflexota bacterium. The sequence continues at coordinate 10,163 of JACRBM010000049.1, read as the reverse complement.
TTTCCACATCCGTGATGGTTTGAAGCGCGCCGATGGTACGGCGTTGAATGCGTCTGACTTTGAGTACGCACTCAAGCGCGCGGTTGATCCCGGTGTCGCTGGCAAGCAGTATGCAGATATCTTGAGCGACATCAAAGGTGCCGGCGACCTGATTGGCGCGGAAGGCAAGAAACCGAGCGAAGCCGATCTCAAGAAGATGTACGACGGCTATGGGGTCAAGGCAGACGACAGCAAACGCGAACTGACCGTCTCATTCGACGCGCCTGCGCCGTACTGGACATACGTCGCGTACATCTGGGAAACCTACGTTCCTGACAAGAAGAAAGTAGACGCCGCCCCGGACAGTTGGTGGACCAAAGCCGACGGTCACAACTGCTATGGACCATTTACCATCAAGTCCATCGAAGAGGGCAAGCGCATCGTCTACCAAGCCAATCCAACCTACTGGCGCGGCAAGCCCAAGTTGGATCGCATCGAAGTGACCTACATCACCGACGAAGCGCAACGCTTTGAAGCGTACAAGAAAGACGAGTTCGACTTACTTGGCGTTCTTCCGCCGTCCGTGCAACCTCAAGTTGACGCGGACGCCAAGCTGAAGGGTGAATTGGTACGCTATGCGGGCGCAGTCACGCGCGCGTTCCAGTTCAACCAGACCAAGAAACCGTTTGACGACAAGAACGTGCGCGCCGCGTTCTCGCAAATGGTCAATCGCGTGGAATGGGTACGTGATGTGTTCAAGGGTCAAGGCGTTCCAACGACTCGCTGGATTCCGCCGGGCGTTCCCGGCGCGCAACCCGGCAAGCCCGGCGTGCCGGCTTCGGACGCCAAGGCGTCCGTCGAAACCCTGGTCAAAGCCGGCTACGGCTCTGGCGACAAGGTGGATTGCGCCAAACTTGGCGAAATCAAGCTGACGTTTGGTTCCACCGCTGCGAACCGCCCGCGCTTTGAGTGGCTCGCCGCGCAAATTCAGAAAACCTGGGGCTGCAATGCGGTTCTGGACCCGGTTGATCCCACGGTGTTGACCTCGCTGGTGAAAGACATCAAGACGCATCCACAGGTCGCCTACGGTGGCTGGATTCAAGACTATCCGCACCCACAGAACTGGCTCAGCGTGTACTTCAAGTGCACCGCGTTCGCCAAGCGCTTTGGCTATTGCAACAAAGACAACGATGCGGTGATGACGAAAGCTGACGCGACCGTCAACTTTGACGAAGCGGTCAAGCTGTACAGCCAAGCCGAAGACACGTTGCTCGCCGACATCCCGTTCGCGTTCATCGTTCACGAAGAGAACATTCACCTGATTAAACCATGGGTCAACGGACCGAAGGACAATCCGTCCTCCAGCGACGCCGAGTGGGCAGGCGAATGGGGTCCCGTCTGGATGTACGACATTGACCTGACCAAGGTTCCCGCGGCGTACCCAAAACAGTAAGTATCTCACGCTGTCAATGCGGCGGTGATCTTTATCCGCGCATGGACAAACGTACGTAATGGCTTGGCTGGTCGCGCACAACGGCGACCAGCCAAGCCCACCACATGTTAGCAGGGTTATTATGGGTCAATATTACATCCGTAGAGTTTTATACATCGTTCCAACTTTGTTCATGGTCATTCTTGTCACCTTCATTATCATGCACGCCGCGCCCGGCGGTCCGTGGGATGTTGATCCCGGCAGTCGCACGAGTGATCCGAGTGTGACCAGGCGACTCAATACGGCGTTCGGCTTGGACAAGCCGCTGTTCTTCAATACCGAAGCGGCGCAACAAGCCATGGATGAAGGCAAGGGACCGGTTGTCGCGATTCAAGGATTATTCGATGGACAATTCTGGGTCTTTATGGGCAATTTGATGCGAGGCAAATTTGGACCCTCGTATCGTTTTCTTGGGCGCGAAGTCGAAGATATTTTTTTCGAAGCCCCGCCGGATAGTCCCTTTTGGCAAAATCGTTTCTTTACGACCGTGATTCTCGGCGTTCTCGCCACGACGTTTGCGGTGCTGATTGGATTCCCCTTGGGGGTGATTGCCGCGCTGAAACAAAATACGTGGTGGGATACCGTATCGCTCTTCTTTGCGACGATCTTTTATGGCGTGCCCAATTTCGTGCTTGCCATTTTCCTGATCATTATCTTTGGCAGTTGGCTCGGTTGGATCAAGATTATCGAGATCAACTATTGGCAAAGTTTTACGCCGTGGATTCTGCCGGCATTCGTGCTCGCCGTTCCGACCGCCGCCTTTCTCGCGCGTCTCACCCGCTCCAGTGTACTTGAAGTGATGCGGATGGATTATGTGCGCACGGCGCGCGCCAAAGGACTCGCGGAGCGCGTCGTCGTCTTCAAACACATTATCAAGAACTCGTTGATTCCGATTGTGACCTTTCTGGGTCCCGCGCTCGCGACGTTGATCGTTGGCTCATTCATCATCGAAACGCAGTTTACCATTACCGGTATCGGGCGTTTGTTTGTCGAATCCATCTCGCGGCGTGACTATTCGATGATTCTCGGTTTGACGATCATCTATGCCGTGTTTATTGCCGTGGCGAATTTGCTCGTAGATGTGATTTACGGCTTTCTCGATCCACGTATTCGATTGAGTCAACAATAGGGACACTATGGCAGAACAAACTCAAGCCCTGCCCCTGCCTGGGGTACAGGCACAGTTGTTTACGCGCAAGCCAACGAACCTCTATCAAGATGCCTGGAATCGTCTGCTCAAGAACCGCGGCGCAGTCGCCGGGATGCTGGTGGTCGGGTTCTTTGCCGTCGTCGCGATTCTTGCGCCGTTACTTGCGCCGCACAATGCGTTGGCGATTTACCCGAACAACAGTTATCGCCCGCCGATGTGGGTGCACTCGGAGATCGCCTCGCAAGACGGTCATCCCGAGTTTCCGCTCGGTACTGACACAATTGGGCGCGATGTCTTGAGCCGCGCGATTTACGGCACGCGTACTTCGCTGATCGTCGGTTTCATCCCGATGCTTTTGATCGTCACGATCGGTACGATCATTGGTATGATTTCCGGCTTTGCGGGTGGGCGCGTGGACAACCTCTTGATGCGTTTTACCGACGTCATCTACGCCTTCCCCGACCTCTTGTTCTTTATCATCATGATGACGGCATTGCGCGAGACCTGGATCGGCAAACTGCTCAATGGGTTGTTCCTCCTCTTTGTGTCCCTCGCGTTGGTCAACTGGACGGGCGTGGCGCGGCTCGTGCGCGGGCAGGTGCTTGCGGTCAAAGAAAAAGAATTCGTCGAGGCGGCGCGCATGATTGGCGCTGGCAACGGGCGCATCATGTGGCGTCACTTGCTGCCCAATTGTCTCGCGCCGATCATTGTTTCCGCCGCGTTCCGCGTGCCGCAAGCCATTCTCCTCGAAGCCATCCTGGGATACATCGGTGTGGGCGTTCGCCCTGCTACCGATCCCAACGATTTTTTCCTGACCAGTTGGGGCAACATGTTGCTCGATGGACGTGATGCGATCTTGACCCAGTCCTGGCTGTTGATTACTCCGGCGATACTGATCGCCATGATCTTGTTAGCGTTTACCTTCATCGGGGATGGTTTGCGCGACGCGCTAGACCCGATGCTCAAAGGAAAAATCTGAGTCTGAAAACGCGAAACCCGCTCTCTCGATGAGAGCGGGTTTCTGTTTCAATGCGTTTTTTTGCGCGAATGGCTATGGCGCTGCCATGCCTGAATTGGGTCCCGGAATGGTGACCAGAACCCAGTCTCGATTCATCGCAATGCCCTCTTTGGACGGATCGAGTTTGAGAATCCGTGGATCGTACTGACTGTAATCGGGCAGATGGTCTTGCATTACGTTTTTGCCCACTTGGTACCGGGAATCACTCAGAATCATCCGAAGCAAAGCTAAGCGCGCCGAAAACATCAAGCCCATACCCGTCCCGTTGGTCGTATTGAGACCCGCCGCCGAAAAAGTGGCGGCTTTGCCATAAGCGTCAATAAAACGCAAACCGCCATCCTTCCGCCGAACGATCTTGTAAGCGGCTTGCAGCCCGTTCTCGTCTTCCTCCGTGACTGACCACACATGTTTGCCTTCTGGCAGTGGAATGAGGGCGATCTCAACCGGCTGATTCGTGTTCCACGTCATCGGCTTGGGCGCGTTTTGGTTCGGATCGGTTTCGTCGAAAGCCAGGACAGTTTTGTTTTGAGGGAATTCTCTAATGTACGCAATCAACCCGTCGCGCAAGGCGGGCTTGATGCTGACAAAGTGCAAGAGATATGGACTGGCGGCGATGACGGCAATCGGTTGCTCGTACGATGGAAGGATAAATTGATAGCCAATCGTCACGCCTTCGACGGCGTCACCTTGTTGTAGAGGACGATAGCCGCTGGGCAGTACGACTGTCGAATAAGGCGCGGGGGTTGCGTTTGTATCGCGCGGAGTCGGCGCAGTGGAACTACACGCGGTCAGCCATCCCAGCGCGAGCAACGCCACGATAAAAACTGATTTTCGCATCACGTACTCCTCTCCAGATTTCGCGACTATTCTATTCCCTTTTGAGTGATCGCGCAAACAGTGATTGCGTCGGCGTGCGAGACGTGCTAGAATGATTGCAACCCAGTTCCGCATGATGCGGAAAAACCGGATCACGAAAGGTCCGATGCGGCGCAAACGCGGCATCGGATTTTTCTTTTCACTCTTTACGAGGAGGGATGATGGAACACAAACTGGCTGAACTGCCGTTCGCCAAAGACGCGCTCGCGCCGGTCATTTCGGCGGAGACGCTCGAGTACCACTATGGCAAACACCACGCGACGTACGTGGCGAATCTCAACAAACTGATTCCCGGCACCGAGTTCGAGAATCTGTCGCTGGAAGAGATTGTGAAGAAATCGAGCGGCGGCATTTTCAACAACGCGGCGCAAGCGTGGAATCACACGTTCTACTGGAACTGCCTCGCGCCGAACGCGGGCGGCGGACCGACCGGCGCGCTCGCAGACGCGCTCGCGAAAACGTTCGGCTCGTTCGCGGCGTTCAAAGAAAAATTCAGTGCGACCGCGGTCGGCACGTTCGGCTCGGGCTGGGCGTGGCTCGTGGAAAATCCAGACGGCTCAGTCGCGATTGAAAGCACGAGCAACGCGGGGTGCCCGCTCACGACCCCCAAGACACCCTTGTTGACGTGCGACGTTTGGGAACACGCGTACTACATTGACTATCGCAACGCGCGTGCCAAGTACGTCGAAGCATTTTGGAACATCGTTAACTGGAAGTTCGTCGAGGCGAATTTCAAGTAATTGCTACCACAAAGGACACAGAGAGCACAGAGTATGCCTAAAACTCTGTGCTCTTTGTGTTCTCAGCGGTCAGATAGTTGGTTTGTCGTGAAATGCAAGTCGGGCTATAATTGCGCCGATGACGAAAAAATCGATTGCCCTACTACCTGGTTTGATTAGCCGCGCCGACGAGTTGGAATTCATTCGGCGGCACGCGACAAATGGCGCATGCTGTTCGATTGTCGGTGTCAGCAATCTCGGCAAGTCCGCGTTTTTGCGCCACCTCTGTGCGTCCGCGCGCGAGGGTGCGTTTGTTTACGTGGACTGCAACGCGATGCCGGAGCGCACCGCGCGCGCGTTCTTCATCGCGATCATACGCGCGCTCGCCGATACACTCGAACGACGCGCGTCCACGGCGCGCGAGCGCGCCCGCGCACTGTTCGACGAATTGTGCGCCGCGCCGAACGCGACCGATCTTGCTTTATGCTTCGACGCCGGCTTGACGCTGGCGCTCGCTCAACTTCCGCCGCCGCTCGTTTTGTGCCTCGACGATTTTGATGAAGCGTACCGCCACCTCGAACCGCAGACGTTCCTCAACTTGCGCGCGCTCAAGGACAAACACGACACCGCGCTCGCCTACGTCACGGCGACCGAACGCGAGCTCGCGCGGATGACGACGACGCGCGAGCAGGGCGAGTTCATGGAACTGGTCGCGCCGCGTGTGCAATTCCTGGGTTTTTGGAACGTCAGCGACACGCGCGAGTACTGTCGCCACTTTGCCGCGCGCGAAGGCGTCACATTCAGCGCGGACGACCTCGCGTTCATCGAGGAACACGCCGACGGTCATCCTGGGATCGCGCAAGCGGTGTGTTATGCGCTTGGCGCGGTCACGGGCGCGCCCACGCGCAACCAGCACCAGGATCGTGTGATTCACCAACTCGTGCAAAGAAATTTGTTGAGCGACTCGAACGTCCAGAGCGAGTGTGAGAAAATCTGGGACGATCTCGACGCGGATGAACGCGCCGTGCTTTTTACTCTGCCGCACAATGACGATCCAAGTCCGGCGCAACGTTCGTTGCGCGCCAAATTCATTCTGCGCGATACGCCGGACGGCGCGGCGATTTTTCCACGCGTCTTTGCCGAGTACGTGCGGCGGCAACATCTCGCGCAGCATCCGCAACCGCGCGGGGTGTACATAGACGTAGATGCCGGCGCAGTGTTTGTCGAAGGTAGACCTGTCGGAGAACTGACCGATTTAGAGTACCGCTTGATCGCGTTTCTCTACGGCAAACTCGATCGCGTGTGCGACAAGTTTTCGCTGGTCGAGAATGTGTGGGGGCAACAGTTCATTGACGAGGTGGACGACGCGCGCATCGAAAAACTCGTCAGTCGTCTGCGCGCGAAAATCGAACCCGACCCAGCCAAGCCGCGTTACCTGGTCAGCGTGCGTGGACGCGGGTACAAGTTAGTGCGATAGTGCAATCGTTCGATTGTGCGATAGTTGGATCGTGGTCGTCATTGGAGAACAGGATGTGGAATAGTCGCGTGGTCGTGTGGTTGCGCGATCCATTTGCCAACGCCATACTTCCACCTTTCACAGCCGTCGAGCGAAGCGAATTTTTGTGGATGTGTTCGGCTCAAGCATAAGCATCTCGATTCAACCTGTACCGCCAGGTGATTGGATGGCGCTTTGGATGTTTCGCCCCGACGATATTTACGTTGTGATTTATGAATACCAAAACTGGGCGCGTTATTGGCTCATTCAAAATCACGACTAGATGACCATCCGACTACCCGACTATTCGACTATCAACTGTCAGCCGCCTGTCAGGATTTTAACATTTGATGGTGCTACAATTGCGCCAGATTTTCAAACGGGAGGAACCCAATGGCTAGTCTACTCGAAAAAGTCCAAACGCTCATCGCCGCGAATTTGCACGCGCTTGTGGACGAGGCGCTCAAGAAAAACTCGCTCGCGGTGATTGACCAGTACATCCGCCAGGTCGAAGACAACCTCGAAGACCTTGAAGACGCGGCGGCAACGATTGGCGGAGAAGTAAAAACTTTGCGCCGCAAGTACGACGAGTTCGCCGCCAAATCCGCCGAACTGGATCGCAACATTGACCTGATGTTGAAAGAAGGCAAGGAAGAACTCGCGGTTGCCGCGCAGAGCAAACTCAATTCAACCGCGCGTCTCGCGGAAACCTACAAATCGCAGTACGAGCGCCAGCAAGCCGAGTACCAAAAATTACTTGACGGCAAACTGAAACTCGAAGCGAAACTCACGACCGTCAAGCAAGAACGCGAAGAGATGCAAGCCCTGCTCGATCTCGCCAAGTCGAAAGAGTTGACCGCGAAGACGATGCAATCGCTCGACAACTTGATGGGTTCGGGTGATCAAGACGTCGCACGCATGGCGGAAAGCATTCGCGCGCGACTCGACAAAGCGTCCGCGCGCGCCGAAATGCAAGCCTCGCGCCTCGACGAGCAAATGGACGAGTTGCTCGAACGCCATACGCTCGACACGCAGTTGGCGGAACGCAAGAAGAAGCTCGGTCTCATGTAAAGTTGGATGGTTGGATAGTTGCATAGTTGCATAGTTGGATAGTTCGGGGTTGCAACTGAGCGCCGAACTATTCAACTATCAAACTATCCAACTACCTTACCGTTTGGACAATCCTATGAACAGAACCCGAATCATTTTCTTCGCCATTGTCATCCTCGCCGCCGCAATCGTCGGCGTTTCGTTTTTGATTCAGCGTTTCAGCGGCGACATTCCGAATCCGACCGCGCAGCCAATTTCGGTGCGCGTCGTCACGGCGTTGCCGATTGAACCCTGGGTCACGGATGCCGCGCAGAAATTCAACGCGGAGAAACGAACCCAGGATGGTCGCACGATTGTCGTGACAGTCACGCCGATGGACAGCGTGACCGCGCTCGGCAAGTGGGATCGCGGCGAATTCAATCCGGTGCCGACGGCGTGGATTCCCGACAGCCGCTATCTCGTCGAACTGGTCAACGCGACGCAGAGCGAAAAACTGGGTCGCGATATTTTTCTGACGGATGGCGAATATCGCGCGCGTCCGCTCGTCACGTCGTTGTTTGCGTGGGGCATTTACAAAAGCCGCTTTGAAAAACTCGAAACGAAATTCGGAAAAGAGAACGTGAATTGGAAGACGATTCACGACGCCGCCATCGCGAAAGGTGGCTGGCCCGAACTCGGCGGCGATGCCAAGTGGGGCTATTTCAAACTCATCGTGCCGAATCCGAACAAGAACGCGGCAGGTTTGCTCGCGATGGTCTCGGCGGCGGGCGAGTACTATGACAAGGCGAGCATCGCGACCGAAGATGTGACCAGCCCGAAATTCCAAGCATGGCTCAAAGAGTTGATGGGCGCGGTCACGGATTTTTCATCGCTCAGTTCGTACACCGTCGAAGACCTGGCATTGTTCGGCAACTCGGTTGGCGACGGCGGACAGTTGCTCGAAAGCGATTTGCTCGTGAACATGAACGGCATTCAAACGCGTTGGCAAGACCCGCTCGTCATCGTGTACCCCAAATACCTGACCTGGTTCGATTTCCCGTTTACGGTTTGGATGGGACCCGAAACGAGCGCGGCAGAGAAAAATTCGGCGCTCCAATTTGAAAAGTTTTTGCTTGCCACGCCGATTCAAACGCTCGCGGCGCAACGCGGTTTCCGTCCGGCGAACACCGAGGTTTCGATTGCGGGCGCGGATAGTTTGTTCACGAAATGGGCGGCGCAAGGCGCGAAAGCCAAAGTCGAAAGTACCGCGCGGATGCGCGCGCCGGATCGCGAGACGTTGCAAGCGTTGCGGCGGTGGTTCGATTTGAACATCAAGGGGCGATAGAAACGCGATGCGCGATACGTATTGCGTAAAGAGTAAATTGTGATGCGTAAAATGAAACGATCAACACGAAAATCGGCTACCGCTCCCATATTGACATGCGCCGTGATCGCACTGGTTTTCCTGGTGTTCGGCGTGGCGCTCATCGCGTTTGCGGCGTGGGCGATCTTGTCACCCGCCGTTTCGACCGTGTCCACGCCGACCGTGAACGCGACGCTCGATCTCGCGTACTCGCCGGAAAAAGAAACGTTGATGCAAGACGTGATCGCGCGTTTTCACAAGGCGAATTACAAAACGCCTTCCGGCTTGCCGATGAAAATCAACGCGACGAAAATGGATGCCGCGGAAATGGTGGACGCGGCGCGCGCGGGCAAATTCAACGCGCTCAGTCCCGATTCGTCGCTGTGGCTGGCGCAGATTGACGCCGGCGATCCTAGCCACGCCCTTAAGGGTGTGGCAATAAGCGAGGCGACGCGGTTTGCCGTGACGCCGGTCGTCATCGCGATGTGGAACGATGTCGCGCAGTCGCTCGGTTATCCGCAAAAACAAATCGGCTGGCTCGATTTGCTCGCGAAAGCGAAAAGCGATTCCAACTTCAAGTGGAGTCATCCGAGCACCAGTTCCGCGAGCGGGTTGCTCGCGACGCTCGCCGAATTCTACGCGGGCGCGAACAAGACGCGCGCGCTGACCGAAGACGATGTGAAAAACCGCGCGACGCTCGATTACGTGAACGCGCTCGAAAAAACAGTCCGTTACTACGGCGAGGGCGAGCAGGCGACGATTGACCAGGTGCTGGCGAAGGGGCGCAACTATCTCGACGCGTTCGTCGTCTCCGAGCGGCTCGTCATCTACTTCAATTCCAAGTCTTCGACAAAACTTGTCGCGGTGTATCCCGTCGAAGGAACGCTGTGGCAAGACCATCCGCTCGCGCTGCTCGAACAGCCGAACCTCACCGACGACCAGCGGCTTACGTTTCGCCGTCTGCGCGATTTTGTGCTGTCCTCCGAAATTCAAAAACTGATTCTGCAATCGGGCTATCGTCCCGTTGACCTCAACCTGCGGC
>JACRBM010000048.1 GCA_016219275.1 Chloroflexota bacterium | reverse complement strand
GGGATTGACCCAACGAATTATTCCGAAAAAATGGTCCTCGTGGTTCACCTGCTCAAATTCATCATATTTTCAAGGAACAAATTTGAATTAAGGCAACTCAAAAATTCGGGCATTTTGGGAAATGGTTCATCACCCCAGGGTGAGGGTGGGCGTGACTTTGCACGCGCCCTGCTTATCCTTCTGTGAACGGTTGACAAAAAACGCGCGCTGGCAATAATTCAAACAATGGATGGTAACAGGTATGGAGTGTCATTCGTCGGGGTATACTGTGCCACATGTTGTCACCCAAAGTAGACCACCGATTGTCACCCAAAGTGTGCCACCCGTTGTCACCCAAAGTACACCACTCGTTTTCACCCGAACTGTGCCACTTGGGTGCTTGAGTCTCTGGCTCCACTCGGGTACACTTCCCGCTCATAGAAAGCGAGGAAGAACCCGTGAGAAAAAAATGGAGACTCACCACCATGGATATACAAACTTTGTTAGGGCGAGTGCGTGCTAACGAATCGGATCGCGGGATTGCCCACGCGATGAAGATCAGCCGCACCACCGTCAAGAAATACCGCACCTGGTTCGAGCAAGAAGGTTTCGTCACGCGAGACCCCCTGCCGAACTTGAGCGAACTGCACCAACGCTTGCGCGCTGTGTTCGGCGATAGCCAACCGCCGCAAAATCAATCATCGATCACGCGCTATCGCGATGAAATCCAGCGCTGGCTCGAGCAAGGACTACGGCCACGCATCATCTTTCAGAAACTCAATGCGCGCCCGGGGTTTACCGCGAGCGAATCCGCCGTGTATCGCTTGTGCAAAAAAATCAAAGCCAGCGCACTGCCCGAAGTGTTCGTGCGCCTCGAGACGCCCCCGGGCGAAGTCGCCCAGGTGGATTTCGGTGAAGTGCGTGCGGTGATCGATCCCGCGACGCAAACGCTACGCCGTACCTGGGTCTTCACGATGGTGCTGGCGTGGAGCCGACATCAATTCGTCGAGTTTGTCTTTGACCAAACATTGACGACCTGGCTATTGTGTCACCAACATGCCCTCGAGTTTTTTGGCGGTGTGCCCACACGCATCGTGATCGACAACTTGAAAGCCGCGATCATTCGCGCCTACACCCGGGATCACGATGCCGAAGTCACGCGCGCATATGCCGAGTGTGCCGAGCATTATGGGTTTCTGATTGATCCGTGCTTGCCTGTACACCCGCGCCACAAAGGTAAGGTCGAACGCGGTGGCGTGCAATACGTGCAACAGAGTTTGGTGCCGCTACTCGAGCCTGACACGACACTGCCGGAGGCGAATACCCAAGCGCGGGCCTGGGTGCTCAGCAAAGCTGGTTTGCGCATTCACGGCACGACGCACCAAGTGCCGCTCACGCGCTTTGCACAGACCGAACAACCGGCACTGATGCCCTTGCCCCGCACGGCGTATGACCCGGCGGTGTGGAAGCAAGTCAAACTCCATCGCGATGGGCATATCGTGTTTGAGAAAGCGTTTTATTCCGCGCCGTGTCGGTTCGTCGGCCAATCCTTGTGGGTGCGGGCCGGACTGCGTGAAGTCCGCCTGTTTTCAGGGGATTTTCAACTGATCGCCACTCACACGCGAGCGACCCAAGCCGGTCAACGGCTGACCCAACTCGATCATCTCCCACCGGACAAGGTGCGGGGAGCCACCATCAACCGGGAGTTATGTCGCGCCGAAGCCCAGGACATTGGTCGGGCCACCACCCAGGTCATCGATGAATTGTTGGAATCGCGTCCGGTCGATAAATTACGTACTGCCATGCGCGTTCTGGAACTGGCGGATAAATACACGCCGGCCCGACTGGAAGCGGCCTGCGCGCGCGGCCTTGCCTTTGGCGACACGAGTCTCGTCACGCTCAAACGCATCTTGACCGAAGGACTTGAACTGGTCACTTTGCCCTTGCCCTCGCTACGCGCGCCGACGCCCGAATCTCTGGCCTTTGTGCGTCCGCCGGAAGAACTCGCCCAGGTCGTGAGTGGAGGTGCCTCGTGGAACTGAAGCAGCACCTCATTCCCAAACTCAAGCACCTGCGCTTGTCCGGTATCTTGGACACGCTCGATGTCCGTTCCCAGCAAGCCCTGGCCGAACACTGGACTTACGCGGACTTTCTCGAGCGCTTGCTCGAAGACGAAGTCGAGCGCCGCGCGCAAAAACAATTAGCCTTGCGGGTGCGCCGCGCGGACCTGGCGAGCGACAAAACCTTGGAGACGTTTGATTTCTCCTTCAATCCTGGGATCAATCGCCAGCGGGTCTATGACTTGGCCACCTGTCAATTCATTCACGAGAAGCGCAATGTCCTCTTGTGTGGCCCGACCGGCGTAGGGAAAACGCATCTGGCTCAAGCGCTTGCCCATTCGGCGTGTCGCCAGGACTTGGATGTTGTCTTCACCAGTGCGCATCTCATGCTGCGGCATCTGCATGCGGGGCGCGCAGATGGCACGTATGATAGACGGCTCGCGGGTTATGTGCGTTCCGACTTGTTGGTCATCGATGACTTTGGACTCAAACCGTTGACGAGCCCAGGACCCGAAGATCTGTATGATGTAATCAACGAGCGTTATGAGAAAGGTTCGATTCTCATCACGAGCAATCGCGCGCCGAGCGAATGGGCGGGTTGGTTTGCCGACCCGCTGTTGGCCTCGGCGGGTTTGGATCGGCTCGCGCACAATGCGTATGTGTTAATCATCACCGGCGCTAGTTATCGGACCCACGGGCGCGAGCAACTCGGCAAGGAGGTGATGCTGGCCTCAGCAACAACCACGCCGTAACCTATCGACCCTAATTCAAATTTGAGCCAGAGATTCATTCAAAAACACTGGCACAGTTTGGGTGAAAACACCCGGCACACTACGGGTGAAAATTGACATGGAGCGATAATGTTTGATTTGACGTATCTCAAGCAAACCAGTGGCTTGGACCAAGTGGTCTTGCGTCAGGTTGAGCAAAAAGTTCAGGCGGATTATCCCGACGACGCGATGCTTTTCGAACTTCACCTTGTGCGCGTGTTGCTGGCGCTCAAACAAGGATGGATCACGTTGGAGCAAATCTTGAGCGAACGCGTGCCCGCGTAACACACTGCCAGAAAATGTTTCTCTCCGCTATTATTCCACTCACCCCGACCAACGCGCCCGCGCCGGAAACAAATCGTTTTTTCGGACGTGAAGCGCACGCGCTCTTCCTGGGTCTCGTTCGCGATGCCGATCCCGCGCTTGCGGAATCGCTCCACGAACCGCGCGGCGAAAAACCCTTTACCGTTTCGATCCTCACCGCTCACCCCCTGCTCCCTCTCTCCTCTCCTGATTCAAAGTATCAGGAGAGGAGAGAGGGGGTTGGGGGGAGTGGGGTGAGGTTTCTCCGCTTCACCGCCTTCGAACCGCGTCTCGCACAAACGCTCGCCGAAAATGTGCTCCCTACGCTGCGCGTCCCGCGCGAAATTCGGCTGGGCAACGCGCGTTTCACAACCGGCGCGCCCATCACCGATCGCGCCGCGCATCCCTGGGCAGCCACGCGCGATCCGCGCGCGCTCGTGGATCACTGGTTCGCGTCGGACGCGCGTCTCGATTCGCGCGTCACCTTGCAATTTCTCACGCCGACCGCGCATCGCGCGATCCATCGCAACATTTTGTTTCCGCAACCGGCGCAACTATGGGGTGGGTGGTTGCGCGCGTGGAACGCGTACGCGCAACCCGCGTTCGAGGACGATCTCATCATGCAAGTCGAGCAGAATGTCGCGCTCAGTCAGTACGCGCTCAAAACCGAGGTCGTGGATTTCGGCGAGTTTCGTCAGGCGGGCTGGGTTGGGCGCGCAACGTTCACGTGTTTTGGCAAGGAGCGCGCGTTGTGGCGCGTACTGCAACTGCTTGCGGATTTCGCGTTCTATTGCGGGACGGGGTACAAGACAACCCAGGGGATGGGTGTGACGAGGAAAATCGAAACATTACGCTAGTATTGCGCCAGAAAAACTCGCGTTGCAACTTGGGGATTGCTTGCCGCTTTGCGGCTCGCAATGACAGGACACGGCATTTCTAAAGTCGCTTGACTCACTTGCCGACCTAACCCCCAACCCCCTTCCCTAAAAGGGAAGGGGGGCAGGGGGATGGGTCTGCAAATGACTTTAGAAAAACCGTGAATGACAGATGTCGGTCTTGTCACACGCGTCGTCTTGTGCTAGAATCCGCGCCGAGAAAGGACAGACGCAATGCGGGATGTGTGGGCGCGCAACCGATGGCTCATCATCGCAGTGACCGTCGTTGACATTTTGCTTGTCATCGGTTTTCTATTTTGGTTCACTCCCGCATCCGATCCTCTGCTGACCGAACCAGAGCCAACGCCGACCGACGAGCCAACACCCACCGACGCACCGACGCGTACGCCCACACCCTCGCCGACGCGCACGCGAACCGCAACCGCGACGCTAACGCTCGAGCCGACCTTGACCGCTACTGCCACGCGATATCTGACGCCCACGCGCACGCCAACACTCGGTCCGGTTCAACCGCCGTACGAATTTCCAACGCCGATTGAAATCGCGCCGCCACCGCGTCCGCGTCCGTCTGCAACTGCCACCGCAACCCGGACGCCGACGCGTGCGCGGTGAAATTTGTAGAGCAAGTTACCAACTTGCAAGTGGCAAGTTAGAAACTTGCCCTACATCGAGTTTCGTAAAGCAAGTTACCAACTTGCAAGTGGCAAGTTAGAAACTTGCCCTACATCGAGTTTCGTAAAG
>JACRBM010000047.1 GCA_016219275.1 Chloroflexota bacterium | reverse complement strand
GTCCTCAAGCGACGGTGCTATGGTCTGCTCAATGTGGAGCATCTGTTCCAACGCATTTTTCTGGATTTAGAAGGCTATCGCCTGTTTGCTCGACGCACCACTAGATGTGTCGCTTATCACGGCAATTCCCAATGAACCAGAGCCATTGGGGCGGCTGGGCCGAAGTGGATCGGGACAGATAACATCCTCTTTCCGAGTTCACCCGAAAGCCCCAGGGAGAGGAATCATCTCTTTGGAGTTCCTCGGCGGGATTGTTCCTCCTCCGTTTGGTCTTGGGTGGTATGGACAATTCGGAGTCTGGGAAAACCTGCTCGGCACGCTGAACGAATTCCTGATACCACTGGTCGAGGAGCAGCTCGCTGATTCCTTTCTCTTGGCAGATCTGCCTTTTTCGTTTGGGATTGCGGACGTACTCGAGCACCGTCGAGAGTTTGAGCTCGGCGCTGTACGCGTTTAGATTGGAGGGTTTCGATGATTGTGTCATTCGCATCTCCTTCTGCAACAGACAATGTTTGCGTTCGAACCCGATGGCCAAAGCATCGGGGGTGAGCGTTAAGTTAAGCCGACGAATTTCGCGACATGCACGTCGGCGTGTGTAGAGTATAGCACAGATGTTCTTTCAGTTCAACTACCTTGGGAACCGGGAACCGTTTTGCTATTGGGACAAGGGTTGGGCAGGAATTGTGAGCGCGGACAGATTCAAATGGATAAAGAAATCGGCAACACCTTTGAACCGTATTCAAAAATGTCACGCTAGGTTTGGAGCGTGACCTTTTGTGTCTCAGTCCATTGTTGCAGCGACAGCATTCGTGGCGAATGCGTGGCTTGACATTCCAATCACCAGTCGCGCGGTCAAATCTAATGGGGAAACATTGTGTTCTATTGAGATTACATTTTGAACACGAAATACTGGGACACTATAACGCGCCATCAGAAATTTCGCTGAACTGCATAGTAACTTGTCGACGGTTCGTTGTTGTGCTACAATCTCTGCAACCATCTGAAAAAACAATCCAAGCAGAGGTCATTGGAAATGGATAATCCCAATCGGCTTATTCAAGAACAATTCGGCGCACACGCGAACGATTATGTTACAAGCCAAGTGCATGCTCAGGGCAAAAGTCTCGCGCGTTTAGTTGAGCTGACACAGCCGAAAAAAGATTGGTTGGTACTCGACGTCTCGACTGGCGCGGGACATACCGCGTTGACACTCGCTCCGCTCGCCGCTCAGGTAATCGCCTGCGACCTCACCCCAGAAATGCTGGATACCGCGCGCAAGCTTGCAAATGAACGTGGAATTATGAACATCGAGTTCAAGCCCGCCGACGCGCACGCACTGCCATTCAACGAAAACGCATTTGACTTGGTGACGAACCGCATCGCGTTGCATCACTATGCCGATGCACGCAAGGCTATCGGAGAAATGGCGCGCGTGTGTAGACAAGGCAAACTTGTTGCCTTAACCGACAATATTGTTCCACCTGACAAAGTCACTGCCGGCCACATAAACCACTTTGAACAAGTGAGAGATCGGTCGCATAACTGGGCTTATCCCGTCGCACGGTTGGAGGCAATGTTCGTGGATGCGGGACTGAAGGTTGAGCATACGGAAACTTTTTCAAAGGAAATTGAATTCGATCCATGGGCAGATCGGACGGGTGCGAGTGAAGAGACAAAAACGAAATTGCGCCAGTGGCTTACAGACGCGCCGGATACCGTTCGCCAATGGCTGACACCTCGATGGGACGGCAATAAGATATTCTTTGCATTGCATGAGGCGATCATTGTCGGCCGAAAAGCATAACCCAATACAAACACGACGTTTTGCATCTGCGAAAGATAGGCGGTAAAATGCGAACAGTCAGATCGCTCGATGGGTTGCTGAGAGGCAGCGAACATGATTGCCCGATGCTTCGAATTGGGAATCAATACGAGTGCGTGATCGAACGAGTCGATGCCCACCTCGGCGGGAAGCGCGTGAAGGATATTCTTCCGGACAGTCAAGGGACGGCTTTTGCGTTAGTATTTGAAGATGGTCATACACTACCACTGCTTTGCCCGGATTGCGGCCGTTCACTTCATGTCTCTCATCAAAACGAGGACCAAGTATTGAACGAGGTCGCTGGTCTGTGTCTTGTGGGACTCGCCTATGTGGAACCAGAGGAAGAACCCCCAGGGCTCGCATTGGTATTTTCGCGCGATCCGAATGTCAATCTAGAAAATCCAGCGACATCTACGCAAGAAATAGTTTTGCACCTTGACAGCGCTCGAAGATTGACCTGTCCAAATGAACGCACTCAGTTCATCCAGAGTATCAGGAACGACCGTCCGAGGAAACGCAGTTCACGGAAAACACATCGATAGAGGCAACAGTGCCCACTCATTCTTCATGGTACGGTCGATAACGCCGAACTGCTTGGCGAGAAACAAACGGGCGAGTATCGAGCTACCCGCCCTGTTTGCTACTGATGGTTTGTCGCCACTCCTTTGCCGCTGTGTCCTCAAGTCGTTCCTGGAGTTTCGTCTTGATTTCTCGGTTTTGTCGTAGTTCCCATCATCGAGGAGATGTCCATTGGTTCAGATTGCAAAACAAAACACCGATAATTGTTATTATCATTTTGAGAAACAGCGCGACCCGTCGCACAACTGGTGCTATCCGCTCGTTCGCCTCGAAGCCATGTTCACCGACGCAGGAATGCCGGTGGAACACCACGAACATTTCAGCAAGGAAATGGAATTCGACCCGTGGGCAGATCGGATGAGCGTGAGCGCGGCGGTCAAAGCGCAATTGCGCGAGTGGTTGGTGGGTGCGCCGGACGCGGTGCGCGAATTCTTACAGCCGCGCGTGGAAGGCGACAAACTATTCTTCAGTCTCACCGAAGCGATCATCATGGCGCGCAAAGGGTAAACGCCTTGTCGAGAGCCAACGCTATACTCGAATCATTTGCATCTGCCATCAAACCAAACAGTACCGTGATTGACATTGGCGCAGGCAAAGGATTGCTCGCCGAAGCAATGACACGCCGATTCAACGCGCGCGTGACGATGGTGGATGTCGCGAAATACAACCAGAGTAATTTGCCATTGTCTGTGTGCGATAGCCGCCAACTCGCGTTCGCGGAAAATAGTTTCGATTACGCGGTATTGAGTTTCGTTTTGCATCATTGCCCGCAACCCGAAACGATTTTGCGCGAGGCGTTGCGCGTCGCGCGCGAGGTCATCGTGATCGAGAACGATGTGCGTGGAACATGGCGCAGTTGGCTCACCCAAGCAATTGACTCGTGGCCCTCAATTCAGTACGGCACGCCGCCGTGCTATTTCACCAAGTCGCGCGACGCGTGGCGCGCGTGGTTCGCGCAATTCCCGGTCGAGGCGCGCGTGCTGCGCGAATTTAGCTTGGAGTTTGGGTTCTTTCGGAATGTTACCGTGATATTACGACCGCAAACCGCAGACGACCGACCGCAGAAAATCGCGGCGGTCGGCGGTTAGCCGTCGGTAGTCATCAAATAGAAAGTCGTGAAATGAAATACCACGTCTGGACAATTGGTTGCCAAATGAATGAAGCCGACTCGCAACGCGTCGCGT
Organism: Chloroflexota bacterium; assembly: GCA_016219275.1. Classification (NCBI taxonomy): domain Bacteria; kingdom Bacillati; phylum Chloroflexota; species Chloroflexota bacterium. The sequence goes on along the minus strand of JACRBM010000047.1, from coordinate 73,316 downwards.
CTGAGTTGGAGAAACTCGGCTATCACGCGACGCGCGATGCCGAGTCCGCCGATGTGATCGTACTGAATACATGCGTCGTGCGACAAAGCGCAGAGGATAAGGCATACAATCGCTTGATGTCGCTCAAGCCGCTCAAACAATCGCGTCCCGATCTCGTCCTGGGTTTGATGGGATGCTTGGTCGGCGTCCGCGACGCGTCGCCGTTGCAAAAACGTTTCCCATTCGTGGACGTGTTCCTACCGCCATCCGATCCGGCGAAATTGGTCGCGTTGTTGCGTGACCGCAACGGGCACGAATCGCGCGGCGAAGATTTTGAAATCGTCCAACGCGAAACCGAAACGCGCTATGAATTGATGGACGCGGATTTGATTTTACCCGCGCACGAACGCGGCAATCTTGTCAGCGCGCACATTCCGATTGTGTACGGATGCAATCACGTCTGCACGTTCTGCATCATTCCATATCGTCGCGGCAGCGAACGCTCGCGCTCGGTTGGCGAAATCGCGGCGGAGACGCACGCGCTCGTCAACCAGGGCGTCAAAGAAATTACGCTCCTCGGACAAATCGTGGATCGCTACGGTTACGACGTACAAGATGGTCCGCGCTTGCCCGATTTGCTCCGCGCGATTCACGACATTGAAGGATTAGAGCGTATTCGCTTTCTCACTTCGCACCCGCTTTACATGACCGACGACCTGCTCGACGCGATTGCGGAATTGCCCAAAGTATGCGAGCATATCGAAGTGCCGGTGCAAGCGGGCGATGACGCGATGCTCAAGAAAATGAAACGCGGGTACACGGTGGACGAATATCGCGCGCTCATCGCAAGGATTCGCACGCGCCTCCCACACGCGAGCATTGCGACCGACATCATCGTCGGGATGCCGGGCGAGACTGACGCGCAATTCACGGGCACATACAATTTGCTCAAGGAACTCGAACTCGATGTCGCGCATGTCGCGATGTTTTCACCGCGTCCGAACACTGTCGCCGCGCGCTGGGACGACGACGTGCCGCTCGACGAAAAGGAACGCCGCCGCCAAGCGATTGACAATTTGCAAGCCGAGATCGTCGCCAAGATCAACGCGCAATTCCTGGGTCAGACCGTCGAGGTGTTGGTCGAAGACAAGAACAAGAATCGGTGGAAGGGACGTACGCGGACGAACAAACTCGTTTTCTTCGACGCTTCGCGCGACGCGCGCGAGTGGAAAGGTAAACTGGCGAACGTCAAAATCGAGTGGACAGGACCCTGGTCAATGATTGGGAAAATTTAATTCACCGCCGAGACGCAGAGAGCGCAGAGAAAATCAAAATGGTCAAAATCAATCAAGTCACTGAAACGATCATTGGCGCAGCGATTGAAGTACATCGCGCTCTAGGACCTGGATTGTTGGAATCAACGTACGAAGAATGTCTGTGTCGAGAATTGGCTTTGCGACAAGTGGCGTTTGAAAGGCAGAAACCTTTACCGATAGAGTACAAGGGATCCTGCTTGGACTGCGGCTACCGGCTCGACCTACTCGTTGCCAACGTGATTGTCGTCGAAATCAAAGCAGTTGAGAGTCTTTTGCCTATTCACGAAGCACAACTGCTAACCTACTTGAGACTGGGAAAATGGACCACTGGTTTGTTGATCAACTTCAACGTTCCTGTTCTGAAACAAGGCATTCGCCGACGCGTCTTAAACTTCCAAGACGGGTCAACAACAAGCCACGAATCTATAGCCCATACAAAATAAATCTCTGCGCCCTCTGCGTCTCGGCGGTGAGAATTCCTAGATGTCACTAATCGAAATCCTCATCATCGCCGTCGGACTAGCAATGGATGTGTTTGCGGTGTCGCTCGGCGCGGCGACCTCGGCACATGTGGATAGCCCACGCGCCGAATTTAGATTGTGGTGGCATTTTGGATTGTTTCAAGCGCTTATGCCGGTGATCGGTTGGTTGATGGGCAACACCGTTACCGGTTTGATCTCGCCGATTGATCACTGGATCGCCTTTGGATTGTTGGCATTCGTCGGCGCGCGCATGGTTCGCTCCGGCTTCGATCCCGACAGCGAAGGTTTCGAAACAAATCCCACACGCGGCAAAACAATGGTCATGCTCTCCATCGCGACAAGCATTGATGCGCTCGCCATCGGTCTCTCACTCGCGTTGCTCGACGTGACAATTTGGTATCCCAGTTTGATCATCGGTTCCGTTTCATCCACACTCTCATTCACCGGTCTGCGTCTGGGTCGTTTACTCGGCGAGCGATTGGGCAAGCGGATGGAAATAGTGGGCGGTGTGATTCTGATTTTGATTGGGTTGCGAATTCTCATGGAACACTCAGCGTAAAAAGTGACCCGAAGGGTTCGCTTTGCGAAAACCCTTCGGGTCATTTATTTCTCATCGCGCCGATTGCGGAAAATCATTTTGAGCGGCGAACCTTCAAAGCCCCACCGCTCGCGCAATTGATTTTCAAGATACCGTTGGTACGTGAAATGCACCAGGCGTTTGTCGTTCACGAAAAACACAAACGTCGGCGGCGCGCCCTCGACCTGGGTCGCGTAGAGAAATTTCAAATGCCGTTTGCTCCCCGATTTGGGCGCATGACGCTGAGTCGCTTCGCGCACCAGTTCGTTCAGTTCGCTCGTCGGCACGCGCTTGCGCCACGCCTCGCGCACGGTGAGCGCGGTATCAAGGACGCGGTGCACGCGTTGATGCGTCTTCGCCGACACGAACACCAGCGGCGCGTACGCAATGAAATCGAGCGTCGAACGGAGACTCTCGGTATACGCGTTGATGGTGTTCTCATCTTTTTCGACCAAGTCCCATTTGTTGACGACGATGACAACGCCTTTGCCTTCCGCTAAAATGTAACTCGCGACGTGTTGGTCTTGCGCCATCACGCCCTCATTCGCATCAATCACGAGCAAAGCCACATCCGCGCGTTGAATCGCGCGCATCGCGCGTAGCGCACTGTATTTGTCAATCCCTGGGTCAATGTGCCCGCGTTTCCGCAAGCCGGCAGTGTCAATCAACACAAGCGGCGCGCCATTCCACTGGATCGTCGTGTCGAGCGCATCGCGCGTCGTGCCGGCAATGTCGCTGACGAGTGCGCGCTCCTCGCCGAGAATCGCGTTGAGCAGCGACGACTTGCCCACATTCGGGCGTCCGACAATCGCGAGATGCGGCACGGTACTGGGTTCGGTCGCGATCTCTTCCGGCAACTGCTTGATGAGTTGATCGAGCAAATCACCAGTGCCCACCCCATGCAACGCCGAAATCGGAATCGGCTCGCCGAGACCCAGGTTGTAATACTCGACTGCGTTTTGACGCCGCGTTTCATTGTCCGCTTTGTTGACGGCAAGATACACCGGCTTGCGGCTTTGCCGCAGAATTTTCGCGATTTCAAAATCGTCGGGCGTGGCAGCTTGGACATCCACGACAAAAATAATCGCGTCCGCCTCGTCCATCGCGGTTTGCGCCTGGGCGCGCACACCGTCAAGCATCGCGACGGGCGTGCCGGGCAAATCGCGTTCGCCAATCGCGAGTCCGCCGGTGTCCACGACGATAAATTCGCGTCCGGCAAATTCCGCCTCGCCGTACAAACGATCACGCGTCGTCCCTGCAGTCTCCGAAACGATCGCGATTCTTTCTTCGATCAAACGATTAAACAGCGTGGACTTGCCCACATTCGGGCGTCCGACAATTGCTACAATTGGTTTTTGCATCTTGGGTAACCGAAAGTTTCCTTATTTCCCTTATTTCCCTTATTTCCTTTGCATGGAACAAAGGGAAATGAGGGAAATAAGGGAACTCTGTAACTCAGGGAAAAATCTTCCACAACATTCCCGGCGTGCCATCCACCACACTAAACAGCGGCACATCGAGGAACGCGACACTCCGCAACCCGTAACGCGACATCAACGCGCGTCGCGCCGCGCTCGTTTCCGCGCCGTCATCGAGCACATAGATCGCGCGCCCTGCCCCGCGCATCGTCTCGACAAATCTGAATAACTCGGCGTCGCTCCAATCGCTAGGGCGAAACGTCGCGCGTTGCGCGTACAAATCCAGCGCACCATCATTCATCGTCGTCCCGATCACCGCGGTTGCCGGTGTGAGCGCAGCAAGTTGATCGAACGATGCGCGTTGCGCTGCGGTCACGTATCCGAACGTGACCTTGGCTGGTTGAACGACGCGCATCAGTGTGAATTGCGTGCGCGTGAGAAAGAGCACGAGCGCGAGAAAAATCACGACACCGGTCAGTGTCATCGCGAGAATTTCACATCGCACGTTGACCGTGGGGCGGGCAGATTGCCCGCCCGTGCGGACGAGCCGTCCGCACCACAGATCCACATCGCGCGCTAACGCAACAATACCGTATGCGATCAACAACGCGATCACCGGGAACTCGGGCAGTAGATCGCGCATGCGGAGTGCTTCGTAAAACAGATGAAACCCGACCAGCACAACGAGCCACACCATCAGCGCGACGAACGCCTGCGCGCGATCATGCGCGAAGCGATACGCGCCGTACAACGCGAACGGGAACAGATAACCAAACTCGTTCCCGGCAAAAAATCGTCCAACGACAATCGGCGCGCTCTTCGCAATGCTCGCCAACGAGAATAGCGCGAGTTCGTGCGATTCGGGCGTGAGCCAACTGCCAAAGTTGACTTGATGATACCACAAATCCGGCAATCCGACTAGAAACGCGGCACCGGCACACACGATCAAAAATCGCCAGCGCGCGCGTGTGCGCCACGCGGCGACCACAATTGGAATCGCAAGCAGAACCTGGGTGTGGCGCACGAGATACGCCGCGCCTAACGCGAGACCCGCCAACGTTGCGAATAGCGCGGACCGGTGCGAACGCGCGCCGCGCAATGCGAAAACAATCGCGAGCGTCGAAAATAATTGCGCCTGCGTATCTACGAGCGGTACAAGCGAACGATCCACCTGTTCCCAGGATGTCGCGAGCAACGCGACCGTGATCGCGATGATGGACGCGCGCACAGCGCGTGATTGATCGCGCGAGCATTCCCACGCCAGCCACGCGCACACGACCAACGACAACAATCCCGCGATGGGCGTCGCGACGTACAAACCTTCTTCGCCCAGCACGCGATACATTAGCGCAAGCCAGAGCGAACCGCCCCAGGGCCAAACCGTCGCCGCGTCGCCGGTCTCGTTCTCGAACAAGCGATAGCCGATGTGTTGAATCGGATACCAGGGAATACCCAATTGCTTGATTTCGTGAAAGAGCGGAAACGCGTGGAGGAATGTGCCACGCTCGACGAGATCCACTGCCATTTGCGCGTATGCATACGGATCAGTCCCGGTCACGCCATGCGTGCGATGGCTGAACGTTTCCATCGCGAACCACGCGCACGCGGCAACGCTCACGAGTACCGTCAATCCAATCAATACGCCGCGCGCAAATCGTGCGACTTGCGCGAACAAGACGTACGCGCACGCGGCAATCGCGGCGAGTTCGATTTGAAACGCCAGCACGCGCAGATTTGCGAGCGTGGACTCGTCCTGGTACGGCACGGGCGCATTCACCACACGCACCGCGACGTAACGCACAAGCAGAATCACGTACAAAAAAAATAATGGCGCGAGCGTAGGGATCGCTCGCCGAAGCGATCCCTTGCCAAAAATAATCGGCATAACCAACAACAACGCCAAGGTCGGCACAACCAACCAGAGTGGTTGATTGAGCAAGCGCCAGAACGCCGCGAGACCGAGCGCGTGAAGCACGAACAACACCAAGCTCGCGCGCAACGATATAGTCGCACGAATGTGTTCACGCAAGATCAACGCGGCGAGATGATCGGCAAGCATCAGTCTACGAAACGATACTTGAGCAGCGTCCACACGGCAACGAACGCATCGCGCATTCCAATCTTTTTGCCTTCGCGATACTCGCGCCCAAAGTACGAGATCGGCACTTCAAAAATTCGATGCCCGCGCTTGAGCACCTTGGCGGTAATCTCCGGTTCAAAATCGAAACGCCGCGCGCGCAGCGGAATGCCCTTGATGATGTCCGCGCGAAATGCTTTGTAACCCGTCTCCATATCGCTGAGAATCGCGTCGTAGAGAATGTTCGTCATCAGGGTGAGCATTTGATTGGCAAGCATGTGCCAAAAGAACATCGCCATGCGTGGTCCCAGAAAACGCGAGCCGTAGACAACCTTGACGCGTTCTTCGACAATCGGCTGGATGATCTGTGCGTAATCGCGCGGGTCGTACTCGAGATCGGCGTCCTGGATCAAAATAATGTCGCCGGTCGCACGCGCGATGCCAGTGTGGATTGCCGCGCCTTTGCCTTGGTTGCGGTCGTGACGCAGAACGACAACCTGGCTTTCGAGCGGGGACAACAAGTCGCGCGTGCCGTCGGTCGAGCCGTCATCCACGACGATGATTTCTTTTTCAAACGGCGACGCTTGCACGCGCTCGATCACCTTGAGAATCGTCGCGCGTTCGTTGAATGCCGGCACAATGATTGAGAGTTTCAACTTCATCTACTCCGAAAATGATGTTTGCATTATATTCGATTGTCGCGCAACGGCAAACGAACTGTGGCAGCGGGCAGCTTGCCCGCACCGCAGATCAAGTCACGGATTAGTCAACACGACACGTAATTGGTCCATCGAAAGCGCACGCGTTTTCTTGAAGACGATGGGAACGGGTTGATCGTACACCGTAAAACTTTCGTCGGCGAAGCCCCAGTTAAAGACGAAGGAATCAAACGTGAACGGTGGCTTGAGCGCAACGCGCGCAAATGGGTCCGCCCACAGCACTACTCCATCGAGCGTCGGCGCGTTGAGCGCGTGCATCACCGGCTCGAATCCCAGTTGACCATCGAACAACGCGCGATAATAGCGCGACGACATCGGATAGCGCGCCGCCAAACGTGGAATCGTCCCATAGAGTCGTTGGCTCGCCAGAATGATGTAATCGGACGATGCAAGCGCGTCTACCAGCGCGTCGCGTTTCGCTGGCGTGTCGTCGTCGAAAAATGGAAACAGCGTGATGCGATACTCGGTCGGCGAACGCGGCTCACCCAATCGCAATGAGACCGGCAACAACTCGTCCCAGTGTTCGACGATCACGCTCGACTCCGCCGGAATGTTCGCGTAAATCCATTTTGAGATCGCGATCCAGGGATGTTCGCGTGCATAGATCGAAACGAATGCCAACGAATAAACAAATGTCGCGCCGATAACGAGACTAAATGCAAAGCGCGCCAAGTATTGTTTATTGCGTGATGCGTGGCGCGTGATACGCGAAAATGCGACAGATGCCATCAAAAACAGGAACGGGGTGAGCGGGAGCAAGTAGCGCAGGTACTTGGCGTACTGCGCGCCCATCGCGAGAAAATAAAACAGCGCCCATGCAAGAATAAAACCATCACCCCACGCGCGAGTGCGAATCCACTGCCACACGAACAACGCGCTGCCAAGCCACGCGAAAATTCCGAGCGGCAAACCCATGCCCCAGATTGTACTCTGCGTGATGTGGTACAAAAATGGCGGCGTGTCGGCGTACTGCCGCGTGTACGGATAATCGAGCCAACCGCGCGCAACAAACCACTCGGTCCCAACTTGCCCGAAAAATCGAATCGGGTCGAGCAACGCGTACGGCTGGGTGACGAAAAACACAGCGAGCGCGATGGCGACGGTCCTGGCAAGTGTCGCGCGTGTCGCCCAGATTCGCGCCATCCACACGCGGATGACGCGGCGAGCACTCTGCACTTTCCGTTCCCTTACTTCCCTTATTTCCCTTTTTTCTCTTATTTCTTTTTTCCCTTTCACATGCACCACCGCCACCACCATCGGCACAATCAGCACGACCGCGCTTGTTTTCGTCGCGAGCGCGAGACCGTACAGAACGCTCATCGCAATCATAACGCGCCGCGCGCCGGTTTGCGCGAATCGCGCGGCGCAGTACATCGTCGCGACGACAAGCATCGTCAGCAACGTGTCCACGGCGTAAAAGTGCGCGAGCTGGATGTGCAACACCGTCACCGCGATGCACGCGGACGCGAGCAAGCCCACGCGCGCATCGTACAATCGCCGCGCGAGCAAAAACGTGAACCCAATCGTGCCGAGATCGAACAACGCGGAGAGCGTGCGTCCCAGCAGAGCCAGGTCAACGAGTGAATTATCGCGCCAGGGCACAAAAAAATTCGTGTGCGGCGCAAACATACTCAACGCGCGCAGAAGATAAATCGGAAAAGAACCGTAGGCAAAGAATTTCGGATTGAGCGAACTGTCAGTCGAAAACAACTGGAGTGGATTCGATGGCAACGCGAGATCGGAGGCGACGAGAATAATCTTGCGTTCGTCGGGGTGAAACAAATAGCCGCCGTCCCACGCGAGTCCATAGAAACGAAACGCGGCGGCGACGATGAGGACAACAATCAGTCCAATAAAATAAACCGCGGGGGAGAAATGGAGAGAGGGAGCAGGGGAGAAAATCTCCCGCTCTCCCTCTCTCCCCTGCTCCCGCATGATCGCTTCACGCTTGTCCATTCTCAATTAACTCGACATCTGGCTGCGAGAAATCCGCTGATTGCAGCAACTCGACGAATGCCGACGCTTCTGCTTCGATAGATTCATTCGCGGTCTGCGCGAACGATTGGTCAATCAATTTTTTCGCGGACGCGAGCGCGCGCGGCGGGTAGCTGATCATCCGCTGCGCCCAACTGCGCGCCAGTCCCATCACATCGCCCGGCTCGGCGATGCGATGCACCAAGCCCATGCGTTGCGCGTCAATCGCGGTGACGTTGCGCCCGCGCAGAATAATTTCTTTTGCCGCGCTCGCGCCGACGAGACGCGTCAAGCCGTGCGTGCCGCCCAATCCGAACGCGAGTCCCAGTTTCACTTCGGGAACGCTGAAATGCGCGTGCGTGGATGCGATGCGAAAATCGCACGCGAGCGCGAGCACCATGCCCGCGCCGGTCGCGGGACCATTGACTGCGGCAAGCGTGATCTGGGGAAGCGCCTCGAACGCGTCGAGCGTTGCGCGCCACGCGTGAAATTGTTCGCGCACTACGTCTGGCGATGACTCGCGCATCTGCGTGAGCATCCGCTCGTCCAAGCCAGACGAAAACACCTTGCCCGCGGCGGTCAAGATAATCGCGCGCGTGGTTTCATCGCCGCGCACTTGTTCAACGAACGCGCGCAGATCGTCCATCAATTCGCCGGTCACACTGTTGCGTTGGCTGGGACGATTGAGAAAGAGCGTTGTGATTGCGTCCGTTGTCTCGACGCGCAGAGTTTTGAAAGCCACATTGCACCTTGATGTTAGAAGTTGGAATTTAGAAATTGGAGGTTAGAAGTTAGATGTTAGATGCGATGCGTCAGAATCGAATTTCCAACCTCCAACATCTAACATCCAAACTCTAACTATCTTCGCCGAGTTTCAGGACTGCCATAAATGCTTCCTGCGGAATCTCAATCGTACCAAATCGCTTCATCCGTTTCTTGCCGGCTTTTTGTTTTTCGAGCAGTTTGCGTTTGCGCGTAATGTCGCCGCCGTAACACTTGGCTAACACATCCTTGCGAATCGCGCGGATCGTTTCGCGCGCGACGATGCGTCCGCCAATCGCGGCTTGAATCGGCACGGGGAACATTTGTTGCGGAATGACTTCTTTCAATTTTTTGGCGAGCGCCGCGCCGCGCGCGTACGCGTAATCCTTGTGCGCGATCATCGCGAGCGCGTCCACCGGCTCTTCGTTGACGAGCACGTTCAACTTGACCAGCTCACTCGTCCGATAATTGCCGAACGCGTAATCGAGTGACGCGTACCCGCGCGTGCGCGATTTGAGTTGATCGTAAAAATCAATGATGAGCTCCGAGAGCGGCATCATGTACGCGAGCATCACGCGTTGCTCGTCGAGATATTCCATCTTGTCGAACGTGCCGCGCCGCGCGACGACCAAATCCATCACTGCGCCGATGTATTCTTTCGGCGTGAATACTTGGATGTGCATCCACGGCTCTTCGATCTCGGAAATCTCGTCGCCGCTCGGCATCTCCGCCGGATTGTCCACCGTGATCAAATCGCCGTTCGTCTTGAGCACGCGATACTCGACACTCGGCGCGGTCGCGATGAGATCGAGATCGTACTCGCGTTCCAATCGTTCTTGCACGATTTCGAGATGGAGTAAGCCAAGAAAGCCGCAACGAAATCCAAAGCCGAGCGCGGCGGAAGTTTCGGGAATGTACGTCAGCGACGCGTCATTCAGTTTGAGTTTGTCGAGCGCGTCGCGCAAGAGGGGATAATCGTTCGTTTCGGTCGGATAAAAACCGGCGAACACCATCGGCTTGGCGGGACGAAAACCTGGGACAGGTTCGCTCGCCGGATTGACGACATGCGTGATCGTATCGCCGACCTGAATATCGCGCACGCTCTTCAGCCCGGTCGCCACGTAGCCGACTTCGCCCGCGCTCAATATTTCGCCGGCGATCATCTTGGGGCGAAACACGCCGACTTCGAGCGCGTCAATTTCCAAGCCCGACGACATCAATTTGATTTTTTCGTTCTTGGGTAACTCACCGTCCACGACGCGCACGTATGCGACGACACCTTTGTAGGAATCGTACTTGGAATCGAAGATGAGCGCGCGCAGCGGCAGAGCCGTATTCGCTTGCGGCGGCGGAATGCGCGCGACGATTTCTTCGAGGATCGCGGGAACGCCGGTGCCGTCCTTTGCGGATGCGCGAATGATTTGTTCGTTCGGCACATTGAGCAAGCGTTCGAGTTCGTGCGCGGTGTCATCGGGGCGCGCGGAAGGCAAATCAATCTTGTTGATGACCGGCACAATTGTGAGGTTGTGTTCGAGCGCGAGGTACAGGTTCGCGAGCGTTTGCGCTTCGACACCCTGGGTCACGTCCACGACAAGAATCGCGCCCTCGCACGCGGCGAGCGCGCGCGACACTTCGTACGTGAAATCCACGTGACCGGGTGTGTCAATCAAATTGAGTTCGTACTCGTTGCCATCGCGTGCGTGGTACAACATACGCACGGCTTTGGCTTTGATCGTGATACCCTTTTCGCGCTCCAAGTCCATCTGGTCCATCACCTGCTCGACCATTTCACGCTTTTGGAGTGTGCCGGTCATTTCGAGCAAGCGGTCGGTCAGCGTGGACTTGCCGTGGTCAATGTGCGCGATAATACAGAGATTGCGAATGCGTTCTTGATTCATTGCCGCGCATTATACCACCGGCTTACACATCGCGCCAATTCCTAGACCCGAAGAGCGAAGCAAGCCCCCACCCTACCCTCCCCCGCTTTCGCAGGGGAGGGAACTTGCTCCCTCTCCTGTTCGGCGTAGTTTGCTGAACGGGGAAAGACTGGCGTGGGGATTTGTTTCGGGTCTACAACTAAACTTTGCGCGAACCGCCCGCGCCGGAATCAATCGCTTTCCACGCGGTCACGACGGCGACTGTGATGACCGCCGCGAGAATCGCTTCCACAATCGCCTGCGGAATAATCGCAGGCATCGCCGTCCACGGAATCAATCCGAACCAACCGGCGAGACCCAGCACGAACGCGGTGTTCGTTAACGAACCGAACACGCCGGCAACTGTTAGCGCGACAGACTGATTCTTTTTCGCGATGAGCGCGTAGAGATAGTACGCAACGATGCCGATCAGCAAACGCGGCACGACGGCGACGATCGGATTCTTGAACACGGGTGTGGTCGCTTGAAGAAAACTAAAGATACCAAAGATGCCGCCGATCAACACGCCGACGACCGGACCTTCCAACACCGCGCCGATGATGACCGGCACGTGCATGATCGTCGCGCGCCCGGACAAATTCGGCACGGGGATGAAACCGAGCTGGGTCAGCCCCAGCAAGATCGCAATCGCGGAAAGCACACCGGCGACGACGATGCGACGAATGGATAAAACGGGTTGCGCTGAAGTTTGCATTTGCATTTCTCCCTTCAAACTAGACGGCGAACGAACGACCGCTGTCCTTGATCGTACTGTCATTTCGAGTGGCGATTTTTGCCACGAGAAATCTCGCGAGGTTGTCACCGCGATTTCTCACTCCGCTACGCCTCGTTCGAAATGACAATCCCACAACATTTTTCTGGTCGCGCGCTAGAACGCGAACGGGAAAACGAGCAGCAGTATCGAAAAAGCAATCGTGACTAGGAGCGAGATGAAATCAGAACGCGTCGCGTGAAACGCGATGAGATGCGTGCGCCCTTTGCCGCCGACGTACCCGCGCGCCTCCATCGCGAGCGCGAGGTCTTCGGCGCGGCGCAACGCGCTGAGAAACAGCGGCACGACGAGCGGCAACAAGTACCGCATCTGTTGCGCGAATTGCCAACGACTCGCTTCGCCTAAATCCGCGCCGCGCGAGACCTGCGCCTTGACGATGCGCTCCAACTCTTCGGCGAACGTCGGCACGAAACGCAGCGCAATCGTCAGCGTAAGCGCGATTTCGTGCGCGGGAAAATTCACGCGTTGCAATGGACTGAGCAAGCGTTCAGTACCGAGTGTGAGTTGCGCCGTCGTCGTGCTGAACGTCAACAAACTTGTGAGGATCAGCAATTCGACAAAACGCGCGGCTGAGACCATCGCGAGTTGGACGCCGCACGTATTGCTGACGATAACACCCCATTCGAAAAACACAACGCAATCATCGCGTCCGGCGAATCCAGGTGTGTAGAGTAGAATCTGGAGCGCGCCGAGAAACAACACAATCGGAATCGCGGGTACGAGTCCGCCGAGTGCGTACCGCATCGGAATTTTGCTCAACGCGATGAGCGCGAACGCGACGACGAGCAACACTGCGTTACCTAGGTACGTCCCCGTGAACGTCACTGCGCCGACGATGAGCGCAAAGCAAATCAGTTTGACGCGCGGATCGAGGTGATGGACGAACGAACCAGTCGGCAAGTATTGACCGATGGTGATGTTACGCAGAATGTCCCAGTTTTCCACCCAGCACCTTGTTCACTTCTGCTTCCGCTTCGTCGAGCGTCAACACATCGTCGCGCACCGGCAAGCCCGCCTCGCGCAACGCGCGCATCACAGCGGTAACTTGCGGTACACCCAGACCCAGCTCGCCCAGGCGCTTTGCTTGCGCGAAAATTTCGCGCGGCGCGCCGATCATCTCCACGCGCCCATCGGCGATGACGACCACGCGATCACACAAACGCGCAATATCCTCCATGTTGTGCGATACGATCACGAGCGTCGTGTCCCACTCGCGGCGCAACGCCATCAAGCGCGCGAGAATGTCCTGGTGTCCGCGCGGATCCAATCCCGCCGTCGGCTCGTCGAGCACGAGAATTTCCGGCTTCATCGCGAGCACACCCGCGAGCGCGACGCGTCGCCGCTCGCCGCCGCTCAACGAATAGAGCGGGCGGTCTTTGAACGCGTCGAAATCCAAACCGACCACAGCCATCGCCTCGCGCACGCGCGCGCGTAGCGCCTCGCCGCGCATGCCCATCTGCCAGGGCGCAAATGCGACATCGTCGCCGACGAATCGCTCGAACAACTGCGCTTCGGGAAATTGAAATACGAGACCGACGCGTCGCCGCAACGCGCGCCAATCCACGTGCGCCGCGCGTAAATCGTTGCCGAGCACGACCACATCGCCCACTTGCGGACGCAATAGCCCATTGAAATGTTGAATCAACGTGGACTTGCCCGACCCAGTTTGCCCGATGATGCCGGTCACGTGTTCGCGCGCGAGATCGAGCGTCACACCGCGCAACGCGAGCGATTCGAGCGGCGTGCCGCGCAAGTAGGTGTGTGCGAGATCGCGAACTGCGATGATGTTGTCACGCACCGGGGGGCGGGGGAGCAGGGGAGCAGGGACGAACCGATCGCTCCCCTGCCCCTCTGCCCCCTTGCCCCTCTGCTGAATCACTGCCTCCACAAATTCTTTTACCGCGAGCGCGTCGCCCGGAAAATCCGGATGCGCGCGCCGTACTCGCCACGCAAGTTGCGCGATTTCCGGCGCGTCGAGTTGCCATGCGCGCAAACGTTCGATCTGCGAAAAAACCTCGCGCGGCGTACCTTGCAACGCGATGTGACCTTCGTTCAACACGATCACGCGATCCGCAAAAGCGGCTTCGTGCATCAAGTGCGTAATCGCAATGATCGTCACGCCGGCATCGTGCAATTGCCGCATCACGCGCAACACTTCGGCGCGTCCACGCGGATCGAGCAACGCGGTGGATTCGTCGAGCACCAACACTTCGGGTTGCAACGCGAGCACGCCGGCAATCGCGACGCGCTGTTTTTGTCCGCCGGACAACAAGTGCGGTGCGCGATGACGATACGCCTGCATCTCGACCGTCGCGAGCGCGGTTTCGACGCGCGTGCGAATTTCCTCGCGCGGTATGCCGAAATTCTCCGGACCGAACGCGACGTCTTCCTCGACCATCGTCGCGACGATTTGGTTATCGGGCGACTGGAACACCATGCCAACCGTCGCGCGAATCGCGCGGCGATGCGCGACCTCGCGCGTGTTCCACGCTTTGACCCAAACCTCGCCCTGGGTCGGCAACAACAATCCGTTGAGATGCTTGGCAAGCGTGGACTTGCCCGAGCCATTGTGTCCGACAATCGCGACGTACTCACCGCGCGCAATCGTCAAATCAATACCGCGCAATGCAGGGATAGCACGGGGCGTTCCCGCAAAAAATGTGTGGTGCAAACTTTCAATGCGAAGGATAGCGTCGTTCATCAGACAGCCGATTGTAGCACAAACCATGCGCGTCGTAAACGCACTTGAAAAAACGCAAAGGGCACGGATGCCCTTCGCGTTCAATTTTTACATCACCCAGGAGAAACCAAGTTTCTTGAAGAAACCTGGTTTCTGCAAACTCGGTCATCGCGATGAGATCAATGTGGGCTGGTACTCTTTGTCAATCTCGCGCACATCCACCATTTGCGCGCCGGTTTTTTCCAACACACCGCTGATCGCGTCTTTGGGAATGCCTTGCACTTTGAACGTCACTTCGACCTGTTTACCATCGCCGCTAATGAACTGGGCAAAACTGATAAAGTTGCCGCCCATGTCGGCGATCCGGTTCGTAATCTTGGCAAGTTCGCCTTTCACGTCGGGCACGCGAATCGTCACGCGCAATCCTTTGGCGCGCCCGCCCAACGCCTCTGCCATCGTCTTGAACACGTCCGTTTCGGTGACGATGCCGACGACTTGCTTGCCGCGCACGATGGGCAGACTGCCGATCTTGTGGTCCACCATGATACGCGCGGCTTCTTCCAGCGGACAATCCTCGCCGACGGTGATGACGCGTTTGGTCATCACATCTTTCACCGTCAATTTGGAAAGCAAATAATGCACCTCGAATACGCTCAACGAGGTCGCGGGCGAGGGTGATGCGTAAAGCAAATCTTTTTCGACGACGATGCCAACCAGATCGCCATTCTTATCCACCACCGGCAGACGACGAATTTTCTTTTCGCGCAATAATTGGAGCGCATCTTCAAAGGACGTTTCGGGGTGAACCGTCACCGGGTTCGCCGTCATTCTTTCACGTACCAGCATAGACACCTCCGCTATGAGTCTAAAGTTTGGGCACTCTTCGCCTCACGCGTAGTATACTGCAAACGCGGTGGGAATGCAAAAGTTATTCGCTGGCACGGCGCAAACGGTCGCGCCAACGCATCGGATACCCGCGCGCTTCGCCGCGCACCACGAGTTCGCCGCGCTGATTAACGCCGCGCATCTCGAATCGCGCCCAACCACGTGTTGCATCCGCCTCGACGACGGTGCACGTCGCGGTTACCGTATCGCCGATGTACACCGGCGCGAGAAATTCAAACGACGCGTGCGACGCCAGGACTGCTGCGAGTCCGCCAATGTGTGTCAGCATACTGCCGATTAATAATCCTGGGACGATGCGCTTGCCGACGCGATGCGTTTTGCAAAACTCATCGTCCGTGTGAAATGGATTCACATCCCAGGACAACCCGACGAATTGCGTCACTTCGCTCTCAGTGAATGTACGCGAGAACTCGGCTTGCTCGCCGACGACAAATTGCTCGAGCGCGCGTTGAGGAGACATGGCATCACACGAAGGGGCGCGGAATGCGTGCGATGAAACGTTGAGCGAATGCCGCGCCCCTGCCATCATTTGTTGGGAAACTTGCCGTCGAACGTGATGACTTTTTTCCCGGCGCTCGTGACAAAATCGGCGGTGCCGCCGGTTGCCTTGATGACGAATTTGAAATCGCCGATGTTCGCCCACCAATCTTTGACGAGCGTCGCGCCGGATAACTTGAGCGCACCCAGGCGTTGCCCGCTCGTCACCGCGAGGTTGCCGGGCACGACCGCAGAATCGAGCACGACGACAACACGCATTTGATTCGTCGTCTTGGCGGGAATCGTCTGTCGTTCCGGCGCGATCGGACGCGCGAGTGAAAAGTACTCGCCGGGCTGGGAGGGTGCGGCTTCAAACTCGACCGAGTACTGCATTTGCTCGAGCGTGACCGCCGCGTCATTCGGATTGTTGATTTCCCAGATGAACGCGATCACGAGCGGGACACTGATCGCGCCGGGAAACGGTACGAACTGCGCGGCAGGCGTCCCCGCCGGCGGCGGGGTGGGCGTCGGTACCGCGGCGGGCCAGCCCGCCCACGGCGCGGCAAAGTACCCTTGCACTTGAACCTGGGTCAACGTCAAAGTCGGATTCTTGAACTCGGCGGGCGCGGGTGCGGGCGCACTACACGCGCTCGCGATCAGCACAACGAGCAAAAACACAAACAGCGATAATCGCTTCATAGGTGCTCCCCCTAGGGAAATTTACGATTTATGATTTGCGATTTATGATTTACACTTTTCGCGCGCATCGTGAATTGCCAGATCATAAATCAGAAATCAGAAATCCTAAATTCGAATTACGTTAGCCAGCGTTTGCGGCGTTTGTAATGTTTAATCTCGCGGAAATTTTTGCGCGTGCCCAGGTCGGTAAGACCCAGATAGAATTCCTTGATGTCGGGGTTGTCGCGCAATGTATCCGCCGCGCCATCCATCACAATGCGACCACCCTCCAGCACATAACCATAGCCGGCAACCGTCAGCGCAAGTTTGACATTCTGCTCGACGAGCAGGATTGGCAGGCGCTCGTCCTGGTTCAGCCGCGTGATGATCGTAAAAATCTCTTTGATCAGTAGCGGCGCAAGCCCCATCGAAGGTTCGTCGAGCAACATCAGTTTGGGATTCGTCATCAACGCGCGTCCCATTACCAACATCTGTTGCTCGCCGCCGCTGCAAAACCCCGCCGTGCGCGTGCGAATTTCTTGAAGGCGTGGAAAATACGCGTACACTTTTTCCAGTCCGCCGCGCAACTTGGCGCTACTCAGGTGTGCGCCGACCTTGATGTTTTCCTCGACGGTCAAGTGCTCGAACACGCGGCGTCCCTCGATCACTTGAATGATGCCCGTCCGCGAGATTTCCTCGGCGGATTTGCGATCAATGCGCGCGCCCAGGAATTCGATCGAGCCGTCGGTCACGCGTCCGTTCTCGTGCTTGAGCAAACCGGAGATCGCTTTGAGTGTGGTGCTTTTGCCCGCGCCGTTCGCGCCGAGCAGGGCAACGATGCCGCCGCTCGGCACGCTCAGCGAGACGCCTTTGAGCACGAGAATGACCTCGTGGTACATCACCTCAATGTTGTTGAGGTTGAGAATGTTGCCGTTATCCATAGCAGTCGTCAGTCGTCAGTCGCCAGTCGCCAATAGGATGTCGGTCTACTGACGACTGTCTTCTGGCGACTAGTACCCAACCCACTTGGGCCACTCGTTCGCATACTTGGCTTTCAGATCAATCTGTTTGAGCAGGTTGAACTTGCCGCCCTTGATTTGATAGACGCGCACCTGGCTCGTCGGGCGATGGTCAGTCGCGGTCCACGTTAGCGGCGTGACGCCCAAGCCGACTTCGAAATCTTTCAGTTGTTCGAACGCGGTGCGAATCCCTTCGCCGCTGAGTTTGCCGGCTTTGTCCGCGCGCGTCATCGCCTCGCGCAAGACGAGCGTATTCGCCCACGCCTTGACGGTGTGAATCAAGCGCGTGTCTTGCGGCGTGCTGGGATTGTATTTTTTCGCGGACTCGATGACGACATCCATCCCCTTGACGTTCTCGCCATAGAACGCGGCAACGCCAATGCCCATCACATTTTCGGCGGCATCGCCCGCGAGGCGCGGCAAATTCTCGTCGTACCCGTACGTGTTGACCAGGTGATCCGCGCCCAACCCCAACGCTTTCGCGTCTTTCAACGCGGTCGCCACCGAGTTGGTCGTGTTGCCGTGCCACACGACGTGCGGTTTGAAATCTTTTGCCGCGAGCACTTGCGACTTTGTATCGAGCGCGGTCAGCGCGACATCTTGATCGGATCCGACTTCAAAGCCGAGCAGCGCGGCTTGCTCCTTCATCGCCTTGATCGGCGCGCTGGAGTACGGCGACGATTTTTGATAGAACATGACGACGCGCGGCTTGGAGGATTGCTCGGCGGCAAAGCGCGGATCTTTTTTCCACACTTCTTCGTACCACACTGTCAACGCGGCGCGCGCCGATGTCGAATAGTCCGGCGCGGCGAACAAGTTGTACGGCGTCTTGGCGGGGTCGGTCAACTCGCCCGCATACGACGCGGAGACGTACGGCATCTTGTCCTGATTGATGGTCGGCGAAAGCGCGGACGTGTCGCCCGTACCCCAACCCAGCACCGCGATCACTTTGTCGAAATCGCGAAATCGTTTGTACGTCGTTTGCGCTTCAGGCACGCGATAGCCATAATCGTACTGGAACAACTTGATGGTCTTGCCGTTGATGCCGCCATTGTCGTTGATCCATTTGACCGCCTCTTGCACGCCGAGCGCGTAATCCTTGCCCACGTCCGAGGTCGCGCCGGTTAGATCGTTCAACGAGCCGACGCTGATTTCACCCTTGCTCGCGACAGCAGTCGGTTGCCCGGCTGGCGCGCCGCCGCCGCCACACGCGACGACAAGGATCGCCACGAGGACGAACATCATCACGACCGATAGTTTGCGGAAATCCATACTCCTCCTCCCAAAATACGACGCCGACGCCTGCCCTGAGCGCAGTCGAAGGGGCAGACCGCCGACCGCCGCAATTTCGACCATTCCAAATCGCTAGTACGAAAAGGGCCACAGATGAATGTAATCTTTGAGACGCGACCAACGATACGCCAATCCTTTTGGTTCGAGCAAGAGAAATACGACGATGGACAAACCGAATACCATATCCTTGACGTACGAGGTCTTGAGCGCGAGGTCGGGCAGAATAATTTTGAGCGCAGGTTGAACGAGTTCGGCGATCATCGTCAAATAAATCGCGCCGTAGATCGTGCCATAGTTACTGCCGATGCCGCCGATGAGCACAACACCCACGAGCCACAATGATTCGCCGAAACTAAATTGCTCGGGGCTGACCGTGAACGACACGGCATTCGCGTACGAACCCGCGAGACCCGCCAGCGCGCCGGCGACAAAAAACGCGAGGAGTTTGTAGCGCACGACATTCACGCCCAGCACTTCGGCGGCAATGTCATTGTCGCGAATCGCAATCCACGCGCGCCCGATGCGCGTCCGCATCAAGTTGCCGACGAACACGATACCCAGGATGACGAGCACGAGCATCAGATAGTACTGTTCCAGATCGGTACGAATATCCCAGAGCCCGAAGCGAATCGTGCCGGGCGGCAGCGAGAACGACACGCCGCGATCGCCGACGCGGCTAATATAGTGCGTGATGATGAAATCTACGGTGATGAACTGCGCCGCCATCGTCGTCATAATCAGGTAAAACCCCTTGACGCGCGCCGACGGCAGACCGAACAACATACTCCACAAACCGGCGACAATCATCGCGACGATCATGCTGATTGGATACGACAGACCTAGGTCTTTGAGAATTGGAAATGTCTGATTGACATTCAGAGTAAAGATGGCAGAGGTGTACGCGCCAATCGCGACAAACGCCATGTGACCCAGTGTCACTTGTCCGGCAAAGCCAATCAGCAACTGGACGCCAAGCGCGGACAGAATCGTATACCCGATGCGATTCGCCACCGACAACTCGTACCCGCCGACCAGCGATGGAAACACCGCGAACAAAATCACGAACAACGCCAGCATCCGGAACCAGACAAAGCGCGTCTGCCACCACGCGTGGTCTTGCGTGTAATTTTCGTGATACACCCCGGAAGGAAGTCGCATTGCGGACACTTTGACTCCAGTCAAATTCCCGCATTTCCGTTCAAGAAGGGAAATGAAGAAAATAAGGGAACTGAGGGAACTAGACGCGTTCGATCCTCTGCCATCCAAACAACCCGTACGGCTTGAACAACAACGCAATCGTCATCACGATGAACGGAAATACATCTTTCGCGCCGCCGGGAATCAGATTGATGCCGGCAATCGTGAGGTTGTCGAGATAGCCGCCGGCAAAATTCTGCAAAAGTCCCACGATCAATCCACCCGCAATCGCGCCGGGCACCGAGTTGAGTCCACCCATCACAACCGCCGGCAGAACGAGCAGACCCAGGTATCCGACCGACACGTTCACGCCGTTGATGTTGCCGAGCAACGCGCCGCCGACACCCGCCGACATGAACGCGATTGCCCACGCGAGTGCGTACACGAATTTCGCGCTGATGCCAATCGAGAGCGCCGCCATTTCGTCGTCGGCGGTTGCTTGCATCGCCAAGCCCCAACGCGTGTACTTGAAGAACGCGACAAAAACGACGAGCAAAACGAGCGCGGCGACGAAACTCCAAATGTACACCTGTCCAATCACCACGCCGCCCACGCGCACTGGCTCGTCGGGAAAAACGGCGGGCTTGAAGACCAAGGTGTCCGTTCCGAAAATAAGACCAAGCAAGCCACGCATAAAGAATGACAAGCCCACCGTCACCATTATCACCGTCAACACCGATTCGCCGATGAGCGGGCGCAGAAACGCGCGCTCGACGACGAGACCCAGGATCAAGCCG
The DNA here is from genome assembly GCA_016219275.1 of Chloroflexota bacterium. NCBI lineage: Bacteria > Bacillati > Chloroflexota > Chloroflexota bacterium. The sequence continues at coordinate 52,316 of JACRBM010000047.1, read as the reverse complement.
ACGACGAGCGTGAGAAACAACGCGAGCGGGAACGGCAAGCCCCACTGATAAAACGCCAGCGACACGTACGCGCCGACGAGCGTTAGTTCACCCATCGCGAGATTGAGCACACCGGACGATTTATAGATCAGCGTCCAGCCCAACGCAACGAGAGCATAGATGCTGCCGACCATTAATCCCGTGATGACCAATTGTAGAAAAACTTCCATCGCGTCCCCGTATAGCGAATGGCAGATGGCAAATGGCTAATTGCCATCCGCCATTCGCTATTCGCTATTTGCCATTCGCCATTCGCTACCCGCCACTCTCCACCACTTTCAAATCCGTCTTGATACGCGCGACGCGCCCATCCTCGTAATTGATCGCCGTGTCAATGTGAATCACGTCCACGCCACCAAACAGTCCATCCACAATCAACTTGTATCGTTCTTCGAGAAAGCCGCGCCGCAGTTTTTTCGTGCGCGTTAGTTCGTCGTCGTCCGCATCGAATTCCTTGAACAGGTTGACAAAGCGTTTGATGCGCGCGGGTTCCGGCAAACTCTTGTTCACTTGCTCGACCGATCTCTCCACGATTTCCAACACGCGCGGCTCTTGCGACAATTCGGTGTAACTGGTGTACGCGATGCCCTTGCTCTCCGCCCAACGTCCGGTCACCGCGTAATCAATGCAGATCACCGCGGCGACGAACGGTCGCTCGTGCCCAATGATCCACGCGTCCTTGATGTACGGGCTGAACTTGAGTCTACTCTCGGCAAAGACCGGCGAGAATTTGCGCTTGTCGCTCAAAATCATAATGTCTTTCGAGCGGTCGAAGAAAACCAGATGCCCATTGTCGTCAATGAATCCATTGTCGCCGGAGTGCAGCCAGCCATCCTGTAACGTCTTGACCGTTGCCTCGTCATTTTTGTAATAGCCCTTGAACACCGCCGGGCTACGCGCGAGAATTTCGCCGTCCTCCGCGATTTTGATTTCGGTTTCCGGAATCGGCTTGCCGACCGTATCGAGTTTCACATCGTCGGTGCGATGCAACACCGAAATGCCGGCAATTTCGGTTTGTCCGTAAATCTGTTTGAGGTTCACACCAATCGCGTGAAAGAAACGAAAGTGATCGGGACCGATTGCCGAGCCGCCGGTGTACGCGTTCCGCATTCGCGACAAGCCCATGTGATCGCGTAACGCGCGATGCACGAGTTTATCCGCAACGAACGCCTGCGCCTTGAGCGGTAACGCAAGCGGTTTCTTATCGAACTTGCCATCGGCGACGGCGTAACCGACGTTCAAACTCCACTCGTACAACTTGCGCTTCATCCACGACGAGTCAGAGTACTTGACTTGCAAATTGCGCACCATCTGCTCGTACAGGCGCGACGACGAAAACATCATCTGCGGACCGATCTCGCGCAAGTCTTCCATCGCGGTTTCCGGCTCTTCCGGAAAATTGAGCGTAAAGCCGGCTTGGATGCCACACGAGATGGACATCATTTGCTCGCCGATCCACGCAAAGGGCAAGAACGAAACGAAATCGTCGTTCTCGAACGCGGGGTCAACCTGCATCAAGTTCTGTCCCATCTTGAGCATGTTGTAATGCGTGAGGAGCGCGCCTTTCGGCGCGGAGGTCGTACCCGAGGTGTAGAACAAGAGCGCAATATCGTCGCCATTGCCACGCTTGACCAATTCGTCAAAGCGATGCGGGTCTTGCTCATCCAACTTACGCCCGCGCTCCATCAAGCGGTCGAGACTCGTGAGCATCGGATCGTCATAGCGGCGCATTCCCTTCGGGTCGTCCCAGACAATGTGTTCAAGTTTGGGGCACTTGTCACGCAGACCCAGCCCCTTGTCTACCTCTTCTTGACCTTCGCCGATCAGAATTTTCGCGTCCGAGTGGTCTACGATGTACTGCACTTCGTCAAGCAACGAATCCTGATAGATCCATACCGCCGCGCCGCCCGCGCACAGCGCCGCCATCTCCGCCCACAATCCCTCCGGGCGATTATCGCCGATGAGCACAACCTTGTCACCGCGTTTCAATCCCAGGTCGGCAAGCCCAAGCGCGATGAGTTTTACCTTGGCGAGGTACTGCTTCCACGTGATCGGTCGCCACAAACCGTACTCTTTTTCGCGCATCGCGACCTTGGCGTCGCCGTACTTGGACGCGGCTTGCACGAACACTTTGGGAATCGTCAAGTCCGGCGTGATCGTGAGGACCGGCGCGCGTGATGGGTTACCGCCGCGTGACATACAACTCCTCTTTTTCGCCGAGATACGCGCGGTGCACGCGTTCGTCGAGCTGAATTTCCTCCGGCGTCGCCTCCGCGATCTTCTCGCCAAAGTTCAACACCGCGACGTGATGTGAAATATCCATCACGACGCCCATATCATGCTCGACGAGAATGCACGTCACCTTCCACTTTTTTTCTTCGTTGACGTCGAGGATAAAGCGCGCCATGTCCTCGACCTCTTCGAGGTTCAAGCCCGCCATCGGCTCGTCGAGAATGAGCAACCTGGGTTGCAGCGCGAGCGCGCGCGCGAGTTCGACGCGTTTCTGCAAACCATACGGCAACATGCCGACAACCTTGTTGCGAATGTGTTCGATTTCGAGCAGGTCAATGATCTCGCGTTCGATAAATTCGCGGCTCGCGATTTCTTCGCGCGCGGCGCGCCCGAGGTACACGCCAGCTTCAAGCAACCCGGCGTGCAAATGCAAATGCCGTCCCAGACGGATATTGTCGAGGACGGTCATGCCGCGAAAGAGTTCGATTTTCTGAAACGTGCGGGAGATGCCAAGACGCGCGCGCTGATATGCGCGCAGGGAGGTAATATCCTTGCCTTCAAAGAGGATTTTGCCGCGCTGGGGACGATACAAGCCGCTGATGCAATTGAGCATCACGGTTTTGCCGGCGCCGTTCGGTCCGATGATCGAAAAAATTTCCCCTTGGCGGACCCGAAAACTGACGCCGCGAAGCGCGAAAACACCACCGAACGCCATGTGGACGTTCTCGACCTTTAACTGGACTGCATCGTCTAGTTCCGGCATCTGCCTCCTCATCGAGCAAGACTGCTTAACCGGCGTAGTGAATCCTCAACCATTGAGGATGAATTAGGCGGGTGCGTGTGAGTTTATTCTATGCGATTGTGGGTGATTTGGGGAGACCCAATCGGAGAATCTTTAGGTGCTTTCGTATCAGAAATGAAGATACCTTGAACGTGGTCATCCATGATGGAGGTGAGTTGAACGGAAACGATTCGATTGGCAAGATCGGCATCACTCGGCGCGAGCACGCGAATATAGTTGTCCGTGTACCCAGACCATTGTCCACCGTCCACCGACTCCCACAACACCGGCATCACGCGCCCGACGAATCGCCCGGCGAACGCGCACGCGCTGGCGTCGCCCACCGTTTGCATTTGCCGGACTCGCGATTGCTTGGCTGCGTCCGCGACTTGGTGCGACATCGTCGCGGCGGGCGTACCCTCGCGCATTGAATACGGAAAGACGTGGACGCGCGAGAACTGCATTTGTTCGACGAACTTGAGCGATTCGTCGAATTCGGCGTCGCTTTCGCCGGGAAAACCGACGATCACATCCGTCGTGATGCCAACTTCTGGAATTTTCGCGCGCGCGATTTCAACGGCACGCGCGAATTGCGCGGTCGTGTACGGGCGCCGCATCGCGCGCAAAATCGCATCGCTCCCGCTTTGGAGCGATAGATGCAAATGCCGGCACACCCGCGCATCGCGCCACGCATCGAGCAACGCGTCGTCCAAATCCCAGGGTGCGATGCTCGTGAGGCGCAAGCGCGGCACATTCGTTTCGTCCAGAATCGCGGCGACAAGATCGCGCAACGCAAATTGGAAATTTGCGCTACGATAGGTGGAAATCTGCACGCCGGTCAAAATGATTTCCTGATAACCTGCGCGCACAAGCGATTGCACTTCAGCGACAATTTCATCGCGCGCGCGACTGCGTTCCTTGCCGCGCGCGAGCGGGATGATGCAGTACGTGCAACTCATGTTGCAACCATCTTGAATTTTTACAAAGGCACGCGTTCTCAATTGCGAATTGCGAGTTGCGAACACCTGCCCTGGCGGGCGGTGCCAGGGTTGCGAATTTGGATCCTCGGACTGGGCGCAATGTGCAATTCCTAATTCGGAATTCGCAATTCGCGAGACGAGGTTGTCCTTGTCCGCGTTCGGCACGACAAGCGCGACGTTGGGCAATGCTTGCGCTTCATCAGGCGACACATCGGCGTAACAACCGGTCAGCACGATGCGCGCGTGCGGATTCGCGCGCGCCATTTGCCGCGCCAGTTGTCGCGATTTGCGCGCGGCGACGTGCGTGATCGCGCACGTGTTGACCACGCACAAGTCCGCATCGCGCGCGTCGTCTACGATCTCGTATCCGTCCGCGCCAAATCGGCGCGCCCACGCTTCCAATTCGCTTTCGTTTAATTTACAGCCGAGCGTGCTCAGATAAACTTTCATGGGGCGATAGAATAGCCGTTTTCGAGACGACTGTCAACCGGGCGACTCGGCGGGGCGCGGTTTTTCAAAAGTCATTTGCAGACCCATCCCCCTGCCCCCTTCCCTTATAGGGAAGGGGGTTGGGGGTTAGGTTGGCAAGTGAGTCAAGCGACTTTTGAAAAGCCGTGCTCGGCGGGGCGTCCGTTAAAATTTTGGAACACTCAACCTTGCGAAGATTTTGACGACAAATCAAATATGATTGCCGTTCGCCCTTCGCAAGGTTTTTTTACCACCCAAAAACTTGACGCACACCCGACTCGGCGGGGCACGGTTTTTCAAAAGTCATTTGCAGACCCATCCCCCTGCCCCCTTCCCTTATAGGGAAGGGGGTTGGGGGTTAGGTTGGCAAGTGAGTCAAGCGACTTTTGAAAAGCTGTGCTCGGCGGGGTGTCCGTCAAAATTTTGGAACACTCAACCTTGCGAAGATTTTGACGACAAATCAAATATGATTGCCGTTCGCCCTTCGCAAGGTTTTTTTACCACCCAAAAACTTGACGCACACCCGACTCGGCGCTAACAAAATTCGTCACTGCCAATTTTTTGTGATATAATCCGCGCACGTCTATGAATAAATCACGCCCGCGCCTATCCTTGCTCGCGCAATTCAGTCTGCTCAGTTTCATCACGCTCATCGTCATCGCGGTCACTCTCGGCTATCTCCTCCAGCAAAAAATCACCGAGAGCGAGTTGGAACAAGAAGCCGCCAACGCGATTGAGCAAGCGCAGTGGATTATTGCGCCCAAGCTCACCGCCGCCGATCTGGACGGGCTTGCCCCAACCCAGTTGGAACTGCTCAACGCCGAAATTCGGGATCACGTCATCAACCGCCGCATCTTTCGCGTCAAAATTTGGAACACGCAGGGCAAACTAATTTATTCGGACGAGCGCGAGTTGATCGGACAAATGTTTCCGCCGTCCGACGAATTACGGCAAGCGTTCGCCGGAAATACGGCGATGCGCGTGTCGTCGCTCGACCGACCGGAGAATATCGCCGAGCGCGCGCACGTCGCGCGCGCGTTTGAAATCTACGCGCCGATCATTCCACGCGATCGCGCGGCGACCGTGGGCGCGTACGAAATTTACGCGCGGCTCGACGCGGCGCAAGCGCGCATCGCCACCATCGAACAAACGCTCTTCGCCGGTCTAGCGTTGGGATTCCTTGCCTTGTACATCGCGCTATTCGCAATCGTGCGCGGCGCATCGCGCGAACTGATCCGCCACCAAACCGATAACGAACAACTGTACGCGCTAGAGCAACGCCGCGCGCGCGATTTCCAAACCATCAACGATGTGGGACGCCAACTGACGGCGATTCTCGCCCCCACTGAACTGACCGCCCAAGTTTTGCGCGCCATCACCGAGCGATTCGGCTACGACCGCGCCGCGCTCTACATGGTTCACGATCACCAAATCACGGCGACGATCCTGCGCGGCTATCCGACCGCCGTCGCCGAGCACACCCGCCGCGCGCCGCGACAATCCTTGACCACGCATCCGCTCATCGCGCAAGCGATTGCCGCGCGTAAAACGATCGTGATTGCGGACGTGCGAATTGATTCGCGCGGCGCACAGCACTCCGCCGATGACCCGACGCTGTCCCAGGTTGCTTTACCGCTCAACACCCAGGGCAAATTGCTCGGCGCGCTCGTCATCTCCAGTTATCGCGCGAACGCGTTCGAGCAAAGCGACGTGCTGTTGCTCGAATCGCTCGCGGCGCAAATCGCGATCGCGCTCGACAACGCGCAAATGCACGAGGCGACGCAACAACGCCTGCGGCAACTCCGCGCGCTGCGCACGATTGACCAAACGATCAGCGCGACGCTCGAACTCGCGCGGACGCTCGACGTTTTGCTCGACCAAGCCCTCGCGCACGTCGGTCCGCGCGACGCGGCGGGCTGGGTCGCGCTCCGCGATGCCGACGACCCGACGCAGTTGCGCGTGGAAGCCGCCAAGAATCTGAGCGCGGAACTCGCGCAGACCTTGTCCCAACAAATCCACGCCAGTATTCTCGCGCGCGTGATGGAAGACGGCATTCCGCGTGTCGTCGCCGATATGGCGCACGATGCGCGCACGCGCGGATGTGTCGCCGGCGCGCAAGAAAATCTGCGCGCGCTCGTCGCCGCGCCGATGCGAGTTGCCGGCGAACAAATAGGCGCGCTCGTGGTGTGCGCGCGCCAACCCTACTCGCCGAACGACGAGGAACTCAATTTCTTCGTCACCCTGGGCGGGCAAGCCGCGCTGGTGGTGCAGAATACGCGTCGGTACGAAGACGCGCAACGCCAAGCCGCGTCGCTCGCCGATCTGGCGCGCCAACTCGAAGAAAGTTACACCGCCACGCTCACCGCCATGTCCACCGCGCTCGACGTGCGCGATCACGAGACGGAGGGACACGCGCAACGCGTGGCGGAACTCGCGTGTTGGCTCGCCCGCGCCAGCGGAATGACCGACGAACACGAATTGCGCGCGATTCATTACGGCGCGCTCTTGCACGACATCGGCAAAATCCAAATCAGCGACGCGGTGCTCGGCAAACCCGAAACCCTTTCCGACGCCGAACGGATCGAAATACGCCGGCACGCGGAAATCGGCGCGACGATTTTGCGCGGCATTCCATTCTTGCGTAACGCGCTGCCGGTCGTCGCTTCGCATCACGAACGCTGGAACGGCGCTGGCTATCCCGAAGGACTTGCCGGCAAAGCGATTCCGCTCGTCGCGCGCATCTTTGCGATCATTGACGTGTACGACGCGCTGATGTCCGCGCGACCGTACCGCGAGGCGTGGAGCGAAGAACAGGCGCGCGAGTTTGTGCGCGCGCACAGCGGCACGTGGTTCGATCCGCGGCTCGTCCAAATTTTTCTAGAGATGTTGAAAGCGTAAACCATGCGAATTCTACTTTACACTGGCAAAGGCGGCGTCGGCAAAACGAGCATCGCCGCGGCAACCGCGCTGCGCTGCGCCGACCTGGGTTATCGCACCATCGTCATCAGCACCGACGCGGCGCACTCACTGGCGGACTCATTCGATCTTCACATCGGCAACGAGCCGATGGACATTGCGCCGCATTTACAGGGACAAGAGATTGACGTGTTGCATCAGATGCGCCGCTATTGGGGCACAGTGCAAGAGTGGGTCACGTCCGTGCTCTCCTGGCGCGGCATTGACGAACTGATCGCGGACGAGGCGAGCGTTTTGCCGGGCATGGACGAACTCGCGAGTCTGTTGCAGATCGTCTATCTGTACGACAGCAAGCAGTACGATGTCATCATCGTGGACTGCGCGCCGACCGGCGAAACGTTGCGCTTGCTCTCGCTCCCCGAAGTCGCGCGGTGGTACCTCTCGCACATTTTTCCAATCGAACGCCAAGCCGTTAAACTCGCGGGACCACTGCTCAAGAGTCTCACCGATTTGCCGATTCCCGACGAAAAAGTCTTCGACTCGATCAAGGATTTGATTTTGCAGTTGGATCGCATGCACCAACTCCTCGCCGAACCGAATCAATCGTCCGTGCGTCTCGTGCTCAATCCGGAAAAAATGGTGATCAAGGAAGCGCAGCGCACGTTCACGTACTTGAACTTGTACGGCTATTCCACCGACCTCATCATATCGAATCGCATCATTCCGGCGAGTGTCGGCGACGGTTATTTCGCGGCGTGGAAAAATTCACAGACGCGGTACGGGCAACTCGTCGAGGACGCGTTCTCGCCTGTGCCGATTTTCCAAGTGCCATTGATGGATCAAGAAGTGGTCGGCGTCGAAATGCTCCGCAAAATGGCGGACGCGATTTATCGCGAGCAAGACCCGACGCGTGTGTTTTACGCCGAACAATCCCAGGTCATCGAGAAGCAGGGCAACGCGTACGTGTTGAAACTGCATCTGCCGTTTATCGGCAAAGAGGATGTGAACTTGTCGCGCAACGGCGACGAACTCGCGATCAGCATCGGCAATTTCCGGCGCAACGTGATTCTGCCGCGTTCGCTCGCCGCGCTCACCGTGCAGAAAGCGAAATTCGAAGGCGCGCGGTTGGCAATCACATTTGGCGCGGCGAGTTAGGATAAAAACCTTGCGAAGGTTCTTTACCCTTCGCAAGGATGGGCAACCATCGCGTCAGAAAGGAACATTGCGAATGACGAACTCTGCATCCGACGAGATTATCGTCGTGCGACCGGATACCACAACGATGACACGACAACGTTTGCCGTACTTTGTCGGCGTGTCGAGCGCGACCACCGGCGCGACCGGGATTTCGATGAACCTGGTCGTGATTCCACCGGGCGGCGCGGCGCAACCGCATTTGCATCGCGGGTACGAGACCGCCATCTACATTCTCAAGGGGCGCGTCGAAACGCGGTACGGCGCGGGGTTGAAAAAAAGAATCGTCAACGAGGCGGGGGATTTTTTGTTTATCCCGGCGGATGTGCCGCATCAGCCGGTCAACTTGAGCCAGACCGAGGTCGCGCAAGCGATTGTCGCGCGTAACGATCCGAACGAGCAAGAGAACGTCGTCGTGTACGCTCCAAATAAAGCGACCTGACCGAGGCGGTCAGGTCCCAACCGGTTCCATCTTGGCAATGTAGCGAATCAAATTCGCGTTCACCATAATCGCGTCTTGTTGAATCACGTACTTTTCGTTGGCAAATAATGTTACCACGGCTTTGGTAAGCGGCAAGAAACTGTTGGCGGCATCTAAAAAAACGCGGCGCAGGTCTAAATCTGCCTGCGTGTGCAAAATGCCGCGCACTTCGAGCCGATCCATCAAGATGAAAACTTCGTGCTCTTGTTTCTTGACATAGCCGTAAAAGCGATGCGCTTGCGGAATGGATTTTTGCGGCGGCTCGAATGCAATCATCGCCCACGTTTTCGGAATGACTGCCGCAGGATGTGCTTGCAAAATTTTACCGGGGTCTTGCAATCGCGCGACTTCGGCTTTACGCAAACTGATCACGCTCTCGCGTCGGTCGTTCAAGTAATCCGACAGGCGTTGATTCTTGAACAACAGATCACCGGACACGTAATGCGTGCTCGTCAAAATCACCACGCGATAAGCAACCGCCGGTTCAACTGAAGACATGGAAACTCCCAGTACACAATCAATTGATTGCATTCTACCCGACGGATTGCGCATTGTCAAACAAGTCTAATGATTTCTTTATCGTCATTGCGGGATTCTTATTCTGATTTTACAACGACCACATAGAATTGCGGTGGTTGCGATAAGAACGCCAACTATCGTTTTTGTAAATTTCCAACACTCAAGGAGCGCTTGTTCCAATGTCGAACGAACTCGAAATCAAAAATCTGCACGTCCAAGTCGAAGGGAAAGCAATTCTCAAAGGGATTGATCTGGCGATCCAAAAAGGCGAGATTCACGCGATCATGGGTCCCAACGGGTCGGGCAAATCTACACTCGCCAATACGTTGGCAGGGCATCCCAAGTATCAAGTGACTGAAGGCGATATTCTGTACAACGGCGTGAGTATTCTCGAATGGGGCGCCGACGAACGCGCACAGAAAGGAATGTTCCTGGCGTTTCAATATCCGATGGCGATTCCCGGCGTGACGGTCGCGAACTTTTTACGCACCGCGCTGAACGCGCGCCGCAAAGCGACCGGCACGAACGGCAGCGGCAAACCGATCAGCATCCCCGAGTTTCGCAAATTGATGCGCGAGAAAATGGCGGTCTTGAAGCTCGACGACGCGTTTGCGACGCGCTATCTCAACGACGGTTTTTCCGGCGGCGAAAAGAAACGCGTCGAGATTTTGCAAATGGCGGTGCTCAATCCCGAATTCGCGGTGCTCGACGAAACCGATTCGGGTCTCGACATTGACGCACTGCGCGTCGTCGCCGAAGGCGTGAACTCGTTGACCGGTCCGAACCTCGGCGTGCTTCTCATCACGCACTACCAACGTTTGCTGAATTACATCAAACCGCATTTCGTGCACGTGATGGTGAACGGCAAATTCGCCGTATCCGGCGGTCCCGAACTCGCGTTGCGCTTGGAAGACCAAGGGTACGATTGGATTATCGAAGCTGAAACGACGAAATAGTGCGTTGGGCGATGCTCGGTCAATCGAGAAGGTGTCACCAAACGTACAAAGAAAGGATACGCTCGAAATGTTGAAACTCAATTCCATCATGATTGGAACAAAACAAACCCAAGCGTTGGCGACTTTCTATGAAAAGGTCATTGGAAAGCCAGCCGACATGGTCGATAGCGAGAATGGTTTTTTTGGCTGGCAACTTGGCAGCGCCTATTTCTCCGTTTTAGAGCATTCCGAAATGGCGGGTAATGCGAAAGAGCCAGGGCGTGTCATGTTCAATTTTGAAACCACGCAGGTCAAAGAGGAATTTGAGAGAATTCGAACTCTAGGCGGTCGGGTTATTCGAGAACCCTATGAAATGGGGGGTGGGTGGATTGCGACATTGGCTGACCCAGACGGCAACCTCTTTCAATTGGTAACTCCATTTCCGATGGGATGAGTAGATCATGGGCAGGCATTGAGCACCGCTGAGTATGCAGTTCTCGAATGACCTGGCATCAAGCAGGTTCAGCGACAAGCCACGGCGCGGCTGGTGCCGAGACTGATAGATAGAAATAGGAGTCAGAAATGACAGAAGCGAACAAACCAACGTTTGATATTGGCTCGTCAGGTTCAGAGTACAAAGAAAAATACGGATTCTACGATCCGGAAAAATACGTATTCAAAGCGAAGAAAGGGTTGAGCCGCGAGGTCGTCGAAGAGATTTCGTGGATGAAGAGCGAACCGGAATGGATGCGCGATTTTCGTTTGCGCGCGCTCGAAACATTCTACAAGAAACCGATGCCGCAATGGGGTGGCAACCTCAACGACATCGTCTTCGACGACATTTACTATTTCCTGCGCGCGACCGACAAATCGGAACGCTCGTGGGATCAAGTGCCCGAAGACATCAAGCGCACGTTTGACCGGCTCGGCATTCCCGAAGCGGAAAAGAAATTTCTCGCCGGCGTGGGCGCGCAATATGAATCCGAGGTCGTGTACCACAACATCCAGGACTCGCTCAAGAAACAAGGCGTCATCTTCCTGGGCATGGACCAGGGACTGGCTGAACATCCGGATATCGTAAAGAAATATTTCGGCACGGTGATTCCGCTCGCCGACAACAAATTCGCCGCGCTCAACAGCGCGGTGTGGTCGGGCGGCTCGTTCATCTACGTCCCGCCGGGCGTACACGTCGAGATGCCCTTGCAAGCGTACTTTCGCATTAACGCGAAAAATATGGGGCAGTTCGAACGCACGCTCATCATCGCGGACGAAGGGTCGTACGTACACTACGTGGAGGGCTGCACCGCACCTACCTACTCCAGCGACTCGTTGCACAGCGCGGTCGTCGAGATTGTGATTAACAAAGGCGCACGCGTGCGCTACACGACGATCCAAAACTGGTCGTCGAACGTCTACAACCTCGTCACCAAACGCGCGGTCGCGTATCAAGACGCGACGATGGAGTGGGTGGACTGCAACCTGGGTTCCAAGTTGACGATGAAATATCCCAGCGTCTACATGATGGGCGAAGGCGCGCACGGCGAAATTTTGTCGGTCGCCTTTGCGGGCAAGGGACAACACCAGGACGCGGGTGGCAAAGTCGTTCACGCCGCGCCAAACACGTCGTCGCTCATCACGTCGAAATCCATCAGCAAGGACGGTGGACGCACCTCGTATCGCGGTCTGCTCAAAGTGTATCCTGGGTGTGACGGCGTCAAATCGAACGTGCGTTGCGACGCGTTGTTGCTCGACGAAGACTCGCGCTCGGATACGTACCCGTACATCGAAGTAGACGAGGACAATGTGCAAATCGGACACGAAGCGAGCGTGTCGAAAATCGGCGAAGAGCAACTGTTCTACTTGATGTCGCGCGGGTTGAGCGAAGCCGAGGCATCCACGATGATTGTCAGCGGTTTTATCGAACCGATCGTCAAGGAATTGCCGATGGAATTCGCGGTCGAAATGAACCGCCTCATCTCGTTGCAGATGGAAGGCTCGGTGGGATAAGCATGTAGGCGGGTAAACAGGTAAACAAGTAGACACATCATTTCCCTGTCTACCGGTTTACTTGTCTACCTATCTACCGGTTTACCTGATACTTGTACCGGAGGAACAACGCACGTGGCTAGCACTGTCGCAACAATGAACAAAACTGAAACTGGGTTTTCCAAGAACGCGATTGAAACACTCTCGCGCGCCAAGCATGAACCCGAATGGATGCTCGCGCGGCGTCTCGAAGCGTGGCATCTGTACGAAGAAACACCGTTGCCCGCGTCGAATGACGAACTGTGGCGACGCACGAAACTCGACACGCTGAATCTCGACGCGGCGATTCCGTTTGCGCTGACGAACGCGGCAAACGCGTTGAGCGCGTTGCCGGAAAAATTTCAGCACATCACGAACGACGCGAACGCAGGCGGCGTGCTCGCGCAATACAATTCGGCGAACGCGTACGCGCGGCTCGCCGACGATCTCAAAAAACGCGGCGTGATTTTCTGCGATCTCGACGCCGCAATTCGTGAACATCCCGACCTCGTCAAACAGTACTTGATGACGCAAGCCGTCACGTACACCGAGAATCGCTACGCGTCCGCGAAACCGCGCACGAGCACCACCGGCAAACACGAAGGCGGCGGCTATGGCGACACGATTGGCGATATGAAATTCGCCGCATTGCACGGCGCGTTTCTCAGCGGCGGCACGTTCCTCTACGTGCCGCGCAATGTCGTGATTGATCTGCCGTTGCAAACGCTCACGTACTTTGACGCCGCCGCTGTGGCGATGTTCACGCACACACTCGTCGTGCTCGAAGACGGCGCGTCGGTCAAGTTGATCGAGAACTATGCATCGTCGCAAAACGAAGCGCAACGTTTCTCCAACGGCGCGGTCGAACTGATTTTGAAACCTGGGGCGAACTTGCAGTATTTCCATTTGCAAGATTTCGCGCGCAACGTGTGGCATTTTTCGTCGCAGACCGCGTTGCTCAATCGAGACACGAATCTGACCTGGCTTACGGGCACGCTCGGCAGCGGCGCGACGAAAGCGTTTCTCGACTGCAAAATGCTGGGCAAAGGATCGAACGCGGCATTGCTCGGTTTCTTTTTCGGCGACGGCGAGCAACGCTTCGATCAACACACGTTCCAGAATCATATCGTCGGCAATTCGACAAGCGACTTGCTCTTCAAAGGCGCGCTCAAAGACCGGGCGTACTCGGCGTTTCGCGGCTTGATTCGCGTCAACCCCGACGCGCAACGTTCCGATGCGTACCAGGCGAATCGCAATCTCTTGTTGAGCCAAACTTCGCACGCCGACTCGATTCCCGAATTGGAAATCGAAGCGAACGACGTGCGGTGCACGCACGGCGCGACCGTCGGTCCCGTCGAGCCGGAACAAATTTTTTACGCGATGGCGCGCGGCATTGACCGCGTGCAGGCAGAGCGGCTCATCGTCGAAGGATTCTTCGATCCGCTGATGCAAAAGATTCCACTCGAATCTATTCGCGACGAACTCGCGGCGGTGATTGAAGCCAAGATCGGCATCTAAATTCGCAGAGGAGCCAGGGAGCGGGGGGCGCTATCCCTCTGCCCCGCTGCGCCACCGCTCCCCTGCTTTTTGATAAGGAGAACGAAGTATGAGTACGTACACACATCCCGAAGTGTTGGTGGAGACCGACTGGGTCGCCCAACACTTGAACGATAAGAATCTCCGCATCGTCGAATCCGACGAAGATATTTTGCTGTACGAAGTCGGGCACGTGCCGGGCGCCGTCAAAATAGATTGGCACACGGACTTGCAAGATCAAGTCGTGCGCGATTACGTCGGCAAGCGCGCCTTTGATGAACTGTTGTCAAGTCGCGGCATCGCGAACGACACGACCGTCGTGTTCTACGGCGACAAGAACAATTGGTGGGCGTGCTACGCGTTCTGGGTATTCAAGTTGTTCGGTCACGAAAAATGTTTGGTGATGAACGGCGGTCGGCAGAAATGGATCGCGGAAAATCGTCCGCTTTCGAAAGATGTGCCGAGCTATTCGCGCACCAAGTATGCGGCGAAAGATCGCGACGACAAAACGATACGCGCGTTCCGCGATCAGGTTTCGCAACACGTCAATGCGAAGAAACCGCTGGTGGACGTGCGCTCGCCGCAAGAGTATTCGGGCGAATTGTTGCACATGCCGGGTTATCCGCAAGAAGGCGCGTTGCGCGGCGGTCACATTCCGGGCGCGAAAAGTATTCCCTGGGCAAAAGCGGTACGCGAAGATGGCACGTTCAAATCGGCGGATGAGTTGAAAGCGTTGTACGAACCGCAAGGCGTCACCGCCGACAAAGACGTGATCGCGTATTGCCGCATCGGCGAACGCTCGTCCCACACCTGGTTCGTGTTGACATACCTGCTCGGCTTTCCAAACGTCCGCAATTACGATGGCTCGTGGACCGAGTGGGGCAATCTCGTCGGCGCGCCTATCGAAAAGTGAAGTAGGGAAACAGGGAAACAAGTAGACACGTCGTGATTCTACTTGTCTACTTGTTTTCTTGCCTACCTTATTCTCAAACATGGAACGCCAGGAATACATCGAGTTCATTCTCGATCACTTTAACAACCCGCGCAATCGGGGCGTCATTGAAGAACCGGATATTCTCGTCAACGGCGGGAATCCGGGCTGCGGCGATGTCGTGACGATGTATCTGAAACTGGACGAGCAGGATCGCATCACCGACATCAAGTTCGAGGGACACGGTTGCACGATCAGTATGGCGGGCGCATCGCTCATCACCGAAATGGTCCTCGGCAAGACACTCGCCGAAATTGAAGCGATGTCGTACGCGCCGTTAATTGACCAAATGGGGCAAGATGTGGTAAAATCGCGATTGCGATGCGCGACACTCGGCACAGACACGTTGAAAGGCGCGGCACGCGAGTATCCCAGTCGCAAAGCGTTGGGTCAGAAATTGATTCAACCAATTATCTTAGCCCATACCCTCCAAACTGAATAAGCAATCCAAATCCTCTCGACGAAAGGAGCAACAAACAATGGCGTACGTGATTGCCGAACCCTGCATCGGAACGAAGGATGCTGCATGCGTGAATGTCTGCCCGGTGGACTGCATCCATCCTCGCAAGGATGAGAACTTTGAACCAGTCCAGCAATTGTACATTGATCCGGACACTTGCATTGATTGTGGCGCGTGCGTGCCCGAATGCCCGGTCAGCGCGATCTTCCCCGAACCGGACTTGAAGGATGAATGGAAGTCGTTCACGGGTAAGAACGCCGATTACTTCAAACTCGCCGCCGATGCGTTCCAAGCCAAGTGGGGCTCGGCTGGCAAGACGGTGTAAATCCACGTCTTGGTCATTTCGCAACCCCCGTCCTCGTCCTGCGATGGCGGGGGTTTGCATTCATAGAGGAAACGATGGACAATCAAACGCTTCAGAGTAACACTGCGAACTTGAGCGACGAAGGAATGCCCGGTCAAATCAAAACGGCGTTGCGCCAGGTCAAAGATCCGGAAATCGGATTGGATGTGATTCAACTCGGGCTCATTCGCGAGATCATCCTGGACGACGCCGCGCCGGAAATCAAAATGATGTTGACCACCCCGTTCTGTCCGTACGGCGGTTGGCTGATCCAACAAGTTCAAGACACCGCGTCGCAAGCGTACGGCAAGAAATTCAAGGTCACGGTGCTTCCCGAAATGTGGGATCAAAATTATATGGAAGACCCAGGATTGTTGATGGGGTGGTAAATTACCAATCACCAATTACAAATTACAATTCGTAAGCGGTAATTGGTTATTGCGCGAGGACAATGTGTCTCATTCTGGATTAAACGTTTCAGCCATTCGCGAAGATTTTCCTCTGCTCCAACAAATTGTCAACGGCAAGCCGCTCGTCTATCTCGACAGCGCGGCTACGTCGCAAAAGCCGGAAGCGGTGCTCGCGGCGCTCAATGAGTACTATCACAAATATAACGCGAACATTCATCGCGGCGTGTACTCGATTGCCGAAGAAGCGACCGCGCGGTACGAAGCCGCACGCAAAAAGGTCCAGAAATTCATCAACGCGAAATCGTACCGCGAGGTGATTTACACGCGTAACGCGACCGAAGCGTTGAATCTCGTCGCGTACTCCTGGGGACGCGCGAACATTCACCCGGGCGACGAGATCGTGACGACCGTGTTGGAGCACCACTCGAACATCGTGCCGTGGCAGATTCTCGCGCAAGAAATGGGCGCGGTGCTCAAACACATTCGCGTGGACGACCAGGGCTTGCTCCTGCCCGAAGACATCGCCGCGCTCATCACCGAAAAAACGAAACTCGTCGCAGTGACGATGATGTCGAACGTCGCGGGCACGATCACGCCGATCAACGACCTTATCGCGCGGGCGCACGCGGTCGGCGCGAGGGTCGTCGTGGATGCGGCGCAGAGTGTGCCGCACATGCCGGTGGACGTGCAGGCGCTCGACTGCGATTTTCTCGCGTTCAGCGGGCACAAGATGCTTGCGCCATTCGTCGGCGTGCTGTACGGCAAGCGCGCGTTGCTCGAAGCGATGCCGCCGTTTATGGCTGGCGGCGACATGATTCGCGAAGTCTTCCTCGACCATTCGACCTGGAACGATCTGCCGCACAAGTTCGAAGCGGGTACGCCGGCGATTGCCGAAGCAATTGGCTTGGGCGCGGCGGTGGATTATTTGACCGCGCTCGGCATGGACAATGTGCGCGCGCACGAACGCGACCTGGTCGCATACGCGCTCGACCAGATTAGCGCGCTCGATCACGTGCGCGTAATCGGTCCACATGATCCGAACCAGCGCGGCGGCGTCGTTGCGTTCAGCATCCCGGAAGCGCATCCGCACGATGTCGCGACGATTTTCGATCGCGAAGGAATTTGTGTACGCGCCGGGCACCACTGCGCGATGCCGCTCCACGATTTTTTCGGACTCGCCGCGACCACACGCGCGTCATTCTACATCTACAACATTCCTGAAGAAGTAGACAAACTCGTCGAGACGCTGAAAAAGGTCAAGACGATTTTTAAGGGGTAATCCTTTCAGTGAAAGGAGAGCAAGATGGCAGTCACATGGCCCAAAACAACCGCGCGGATGTTAACTGAAGTGACCGGAGAATCACGCCCGGATGTCGCTATGCTCTTGGTGCTCAAAGATGCTATCGCACATCGTCTCGAACAGATTGCATTGGCACAAACGCGCTTCGAAGCCAAGTATGGGATGACTTTTGAGGAATACAAAAAACATTGGGAGACCGAAGACAAATCCGAGTATTACTCCTACGAAGCCGAGTTTGATTATCTAGAATGGGAAGCGCTTGATACGCGCAAAGTACGCCTTGAGGGTGTGCAGGCATGGCTGACGTAACTATAGATGATCTGTTGCGTCACCTCGCGTTCGCTTGTCAACAATCAACCTTGGTTGAATCGTTTTCGGTGGCATCAAGCGACGAAGACACGCTCAGTGTCCGCGTGATCTTGAGCGATCAATCTTTCATTCACGTTTATTACAACATCGCGCGCAACAAAACCGCCTTCGCCTGGATTCGAGCAGACAAACGAATCTATGGTAAGGACAACACCCGGATGGGTTGGCATCGGCACCCGTTTGATGATCCCTCAAACCACCAGCCCTGTGATGAAATAGATTTCGCATCGTTTCTGCGCGAACTTGAACTGTATTGGTATGAATCTCAAACTAAAGAGATGAACTAACATGGACGACCTTTACCGCGAACTCATTCTCGATCACTATCAACATCCGCACAACCACGGCGATATTCCGGGCGCGGATATTTCGTACGAAGACTCGAATCCACTCTGCGGCGACAAGATTCGTTTTGACATCAAGGTCAAGAACGGCGTCATCGAAGATGTGAAATTCAACGGCAAGGGCTGCGCGATCAGCCAGGCGTCCGCTTCGATGCTCACCGACGAATTGATCGGCAAGTCGCTCGAGGATGTCAAGCGGCTCGACAAGCAATTCATCCTCGATATGCTGGGGATTCCGCTCGGACCTTCGCGCATCAAGTGCGCGTTGCTCCCGCTCAAAGTCGTCAAAGCCGGCGCGTATGGCATCACCGCATGGCCCGATGAGGAAGAAGATTAACGATGCCCACCTTCATCACTGTCGCCAAATTGGGCGAGGTTCCGCCCGGTAAAATGAAGACGTTCGTCGTGAACAGCAAACGCGTGCTCATCGCGAATGTGCAAGGCAACTTTTTCGCGACGCAAGACTTGTGCACGCACGACAACGGACCGCTCGGCGATGGCGAGTTGTTCGGCGAAGAAGTCGAATGCCCGCGACACGGGGCGCGGTTCAACGTTCAGACCGGCAAGGCGACCCAAATGCCAGCGATCATGCCAATTAAAACATTCCCCGTGCAAGTGAACGGCGACGATATTCAAGTCGCGTTTGGTTGAGTGACTTGCGCACCCCTGACCTGATTGGTTCCTGCAACCGATCAGGTCTTTTTTATACCGCTCGTCGAGGGATCGGAACGCTTGCCACGAATCGCGCCGCGCGCGCGTGACTTTTGCCAAAAACGACCAGCATCAGTATAATGCGCCGCAATATTTAGGAAATTTATAAGGAGTTGCTATGACCCTCAGTAACCTAGCGCGATCCATCGCCGCCTCACCGACGCTCGCGATGAATGAAGAAGCGCGTCTTTTGCGCGAGCGCGGCGAGCCCGTCATCCACCTCGGCATCGGCGAGCCGAAGAACAAGACGCCGATGACCGCGATCCTCTCTGCCGGCGCGAAACTTTCAACCGGCGACATCAAGTACGCGCCCACCGATGGTCTGCCTTCATTGAAGAAAGCAATCATTCGTTACACGGAAGAAAATTATGGGACCGCCGTCGCTCCCGAGAACATCATCGTCTCCACCGGCGCCAAGCAATCCATCTACAACGTGCTCTACAGTCTGCTCAATCCGCAGGAAGAAGTCATCATCCTCGCGCCATACTGGGTTAGTTATCCGGAAATGGTCAAGATGTGTTACGGCGTGCCAATTGTCGTCACGCCGGAGGATGGTAGTTTCACGCCGCGCATTCAGGAAATCGAGCGCGTGATTAGCGCGAACACGAAAGCCATCATCCTCAACAGCCCGAACAATCCATCGGGCAACGTGTACTGCGGCGACTTTGTCGCGCAGGTAATCGAGTTGTGCGAACGCAAAGGCATTTACGTCATCGCCGACGATATCTATCACAAACTCATCTTCGACGGCATCCACGCGCCGCCCGCGATCCGGTATTCGAAATACGATCTCGATACAAGCAAGATCATCATCATCAACGGCGTGTCGAAATTGTACGGCATGACCGGGTTCCGCATCGGCTGGGCGGTCGCCAATCGCAAACTGATCGAAGTGATGACGAACGTGCAAAGCCAGACCACGTCGTGCGCGTCGCCGCTCGACCAAGCCGCCGCCGAAGGCGCGCTCAACGGTCCGCAAAGCGCGGTCGAAAGTTTGCGCTTGATGATCGAAAATAATCGCGACGTAATGATGCAAGAATTGCAAGCGTTCACCGGCGTCAAAATCCACAAGCCCGCCGGCACGTTTTACTGCCTGCCCGATTTTCGCGCGTTCACCAACAACTCGGTCGAACTGTCGCAACTGTTGTTGAAAAAGGCGCTCGTCGTCACCGTGCCCGGCAAGGAATTCGGCATGGAAGGACATTTGCGCCTCAGCTACGTCGGCTCGATCAAGGATCTCACCGAAGGCATCGCACGCATTCGCTGGGCGCTCGATCCAACTTCGCCGAACGAAATTTACATCGGCGACAAACGCTACATTAGGGATTGGCTATGAGCAGCGCACCTCGCACACCTGCCCAGGGGCAGGCAACCGAATTCAAATCCGACTATGGTTTGGAAAACATCGGACTGACGAATCTAAAGCAGACGTACTGGAATTTGCCGGTCGAGGCGTTGTACGAAGAGATCATCTATCGCAACGAAGGCAAGATCACGCAGCACGGTCCGATCCTGACGAACACCGGCAAACACACTGCGCGTTCGGCGAACGACAAATTCATCGTCAAGGAATTTTCGACCCAGGAACATGTGTGGTGGGGACAGTACAATCGTCCATTCGCCGCCGACAAATTCGACGATGTGTTCAATCGCTTGCTCGGGTACTTTCAGGGGCGCGACGCGTTCGTGCAGGACTGCAGTGTCTGCGCCGATCCCGAAGTGCAAATGCCGATTCGCATCGTCACCGAGCGCGCGTGGCATTCGCTCTTTGCGCGCAACATGTTCATGACGCCCAAGACCCACGACGACTATCGGCATCACGTCCCGCAGTTCACGATTCTCTGCGCGCCGTCCTTCAAGGGTCTGCCGCAAATTGACGGCACACAATCGGACACGTTCAT
Source organism: Chloroflexota bacterium (assembly GCA_016219275.1). Taxonomy (NCBI): domain Bacteria; kingdom Bacillati; phylum Chloroflexota; species Chloroflexota bacterium. Next base: position 31,381 of record JACRBM010000047.1, on the reverse strand, counting down.
CATCCTGAACTTTGAACGCCAGATCGGCATCATCGGCAACAGTTTGTACGCCGGCGAGATCAAGAAATCCATCTTCACCGTACTCAACTATCTCCTGCCCTTGCGCGGCATCATGCCGATGCACTGCTCCGCGAACATCGGCGCGGGCGGCGATGTGGCGATCTTCTTCGGCTTGTCCGGCACGGGCAAGACCACGCTCTCCGCGGATCCGACCCGCGGCTTGATCGGCGACGACGAACATGGGTGGAGCAACACCGGGGTCTTTAACTTTGAAGCCGGCTGTTACGCCAAAGTGATTCGTCTCTCGCCGACCGCCGAGCCGCAAATCTACGCGTGCACGCGCCGCTTTGGCACGATTCTCGAAAATGTCGTGTTCGATCCTGGGTCGCGTTTGATTGACCTGGACGACGAAAGCATCACCGAGAATACGCGCATGTCTTACCCGCTCGATTTCATCGAGAACGCGGTGGCGGAAAAACGCGGCGGGCATCCCAAGAACATTGTGTTGTTGACGTGCGATGCGTCCGGCGTCATGCCGCCCATCGCAAAGCTGACGACCGATCAAGCGATGTACCAATTCATCTCCGGCTACACGTCGAAAATCGCGGGAACGGAAGTGGGCTTGGGACGCGAACCGGAAATGACGTTCAGCACCTGCTTTGGCGCGCCGTTCATGGTGCATCATCCGTCCGTGTACGCGCAACTGCTCAAAGACAAAATTGATCGCTATGGCGCGCATTGTTGGCTCGTGAATACCGGTTGGATCGGCGGATCGTATGGCGTCGGTAAGCGCATCAGCATTCAGTACACGCGCGCGTTGCTCAATGCCGCGCTCTGCGGCAAACTACTCAACGTCGAGTACTATACCGACCCGGTGTTCGGCTTCCAAGTGCCCAAGTCCTGCGAAGGCGTTCCCTCGTCCATCCTCAACCCTGCTGACTCGTGGAGCAACAAAGAAGAATACATGCGCCGCTATCGCGAACTCGCGTCGCGCTTTGTGAACAATTTCAAAAAGTTCGCGGCAGAAACGCCTAATCATGTTCGCAACGCCGGTCCCAAGTTATAGCCCGCGCGAACTGCGTTGCCCTGTGTGACAGAACGCCCATCGCTTGAGACCAAGCGATGGGCGTTTCGTTCTTGGAAGCATATTCCTAGACAACACCTTCGCCAAAATCATAAATTGATCCGCGAATAACGCGGATCAATTTGTTTTTCATCTGGGTGAGCGATGGTGGGCTGAGTAGTTTGGCAATATCAGAGTAGCCATAGAGCACATAGAGAACATAGAGAGAATCCCGTTTTTTCCCTCTATGATCTCGATGGCAAAGAAGAATGTGACATTGCCAAAGTAGTCACCTCTTTTCATCGCGCGATAATTTTACTGTGAATTTACAAAACTTGCTTTTGTCAGAATTGACTTGCTCTATCGTTTTAGATAGAATGCGTTTGGTCGTTTTTCCGTATCGCCAAATTTACTTCACTGATTCTGAACATCCCTCAGCGGATTGCCGGAAGGGCGGAGCGCGGTCAACTCCCAGCACAACTCACTCCACCCTTGCCCTCCCCTTGTTAAGGGGCGCGTTGGGAGGGGTCAGCTAAAGTATCAAACCAACATGAATTTTGCATTGATCGGTTGCGGACGCGTGTCCTCGCGGCACGTTGAATCTATCGCGGAACTGCCGGACGCGCGGCTCGTCGCCGCCGCCGACCTGATCGAATCGCGCGCGCAACGCGCCGCGAGCAAACAGCACGGCGACGCGTACAGCGATTATCGCCGCGTGCTGGATCGCGCGGACGTGGACGTGGTTACCATCTGCACACCGAGCGGATTGCACGCCGAGATGGCGATCACGGCGATGCGCGCCGGCAAACACGTCATCGTCGAAAAGCCGATGGCGCTCTCGCTTGCCGATGCCGACCGGATGATCGCGACCGCGCGCGAATGCAACGTCCGACTGTGCGTCGTCTTGCAAAATCGCTACAACCCACCGATGCAAGACCTTCGCCGCGTGGTTGACGAGGGCAAACTCGGCAAACTATTGCTGGGCAACGCGACCGTCCGCTGGTTTCGTCCGCAAGAATATTACGAAGACGGCTGGCACGGCACCCGGGCGATGGACGGCGGCGCGCTGATGAATCAATCCATTCATCACATTGACGCACTGCAATGGTTGATGGGCGATGTCGAGAGTGTGTTCGCGTACACCGCGACGCTCGCGCATCGCATGGAAGCGGAAGATGCTGGGGTGGCGACGATCCGATTCAAGAGCGGCGCGCTCGGCGTCGTCGAAGGTTCGACGCTGACCTATCCAGAGAATCTCGAAGGATCGGTCGCGGTGTTTGGCGAATGCGGTTCGGTCAAGATCGGTGGGACCGCGCTCAATCGCAAAGTGATTTGGAAAGTCGCGGGCGAACTAGAGCACGAAAAGGAATTGCTCACGCGCGACCAGGTTGATCCGCCGTCGGTGTATGGCACGAGTCATCGCGCGGTCATCGCGGATATGCTCGCCGCCGTGAACGAGCGACGCGAACCCAGGACGAACGGCGCGCAAGCACGCCAGTCCGTCGCGCTCGTGCTCGCGATGTACGAGTCAGCGCGGACGGGGTGTTCGGTGGTAGTTGGGTAAATTGGATGAACAAAGATGGTTGACGATCTACTGGACGATATTGCGAAACGCTTACGTCCCATTTTACAACGACAGCAAGTACGCCGAGCGATTGTATTCGGTTCGCTCGCGCGGGGCGACGCGTCACGGCATAGCGACCTCGATCTTATCATCGTGCAAGACACTCCGAAACGATTCTTGGATCGGTATTCCGAATTACTCCCGGCAATTTCTGCCGTGATGCGCGAGCGCGATGTAGATTTGCTGATCTATACGCCGCAAGAGTTCGTGCTGATGGCTGAACGTCCATTCGTTGCGCGCGCCTTGCGCGAAGGCAAAACGATCTATGAGTCAAACGAAGAACCAACACGAAGCGCAACGATGGTTTAAGACAGCGGAAGAAGACTTGTACGCGGCTCAGGCGTTGATGCAAGCCAGCGCCTTTGCGCAAGCATGTTTTTATTCGCAACAAGCCGGTGCAAAAGCGATCAAGGCGCTCTGGTTTCAGATGGATGCGGACCCGTGGGGACATTCCGTTCAGAAACTGATTCTCGAATTCCCAGGTTCAAACCGCTTGCCGGACCTGAACCAATGGATTGACCGCGGCGCGTTGCTAGACAAGTTTTATATTCCCACTCGCTATCCCAATGGTTTGCCGGATCTAACGCCCGGTCAAGTGTACACCCAAAAGGACGCTCAACAAGGCATCACGACGGCGCAAGCGCTGTTGTCGGCTTGCCGAGAATGGCTAATTCAAAATGGATAAGACAATCCCGCAACCTGCTTCAACCAATCTTTCCTTTTGGCACAATCGCCGCGTGATGGTGACCGGCGGGAACGGCTTTCTCGGCAAGAACGTGGTACGCCAGTTGATTGAATGCGGCGCGAGCGTCTTTGTCGCAGATGTTGATCGCTATGACTTGAGGCATCTCGATCAAATCCGCCGCGCGCTCGGCGACGCCAAACCGCAGATGGTGATTCACCTCGCCGCGCGTGTCGGCGGGATTGGCGCGAACCTCGAACATCCCGCCGAATTTTTTTACGATAACCTGATGATGAGCATCCCACTCTTGCACGAATCCTGGGTCGCGGGCGTCGAAAAATTCGTCGCGCTCGGCACGATCTGTTGTTATCCCAAGTTCACGCCCGTCCCCTTTCGCGAAGATGATTTGTGGAACGGTTATCCCGAAGAGACGAACGCGCCGTACGGGCTTGCCAAAAAAATGTTGCTCGTTCAATCGCAGGCGTACCGTCAACAGTACGAATTCAACAGCATCTTTCTGATGCCGGTCAATCTCTATGGACCGGGCGACAATTTCGATCCAGCGCACAGCCACGTCATTCCCGCGCTCATCAAAAAATGCGTTGACGCGAAACAAGCCGGTGACGATCACATCGTCGTGTGGGGCGACGGCTCGCCGACACGCGAGTTTCTCTACGTGGCGGACGCGGCGGAGGGCATTCTGCTCGCGGCGGAACGCTATAACGAGAGCGAGCCGGTGAACCTGGGCAGCGCGTTCGAGATCAGCATCAAGGACCTGGCGGAACTCATCGTCAAACTGACTGGCTTTAACGGCACGTTGGTCTGGGACACGACCAAGCCCAACGGTCAACCGCGCCGCAAACTGGATACGAGTCGCGCGAAAGAGAAATTCGGTTTCGAATCGCGCGTGCGGTTTGAGCAAGGGTTGCGCGAGACGATTGAATGGTATGTCAAGAGTCGGAGAGTTGGATAGTTGGATGGTTGGGTGGTTGGGTAGTTTTGACAAAGGCAAGGTAATTTATGCGTCAAAGTAAGGATGCGATTCCAACATTTGGCGATAGCTCACTGCTCGAATCTTTGCTCGACGCCTTGCTCGCGGCTTGCCGCCAATACTACGCGGCGCGCCTGGTTTCACTCGTGATCTTTGGTTCGGTCGGCAGAGGCACGCCGCGCCCAGATTCGGACGTGGACATTCTGATTATTGCCGACGACTTGCCCGTTGGTCGTTTGAGCCGTGTTAATGAATTTCGGTCGGTCGAGGATACGCTCAAGCCGATTCTGGCAGACCTCTACTCTGCCGGTCGCCATGTCGAATTGTCGCCGGTATTCAAGACACGCGAGGAACTCGCGCAGGGCAGTCCGCTTTTGTTAGACATGATTCAAGATGCGCGCGTGCTATATGATCGCGCTGGCTTTTTCATTACCACACTCGCCCAATTCCAAGCCCGTCTCGAAAAGCTGCATGCGCGACGCATTTGGCGCGGCAATGCCTGGCTGTGGGATCTCAAACCTGACTATCGCGTCGGTGAGGTGTTTGAGTTATGACGAACATTTCACTCGCGCAGAGTTATCTGATCAAAGCGCGCAAGCGACTGAAAATCCTCTCAGTATTACTTGACGAATCCGCTTACTCGGACGTGGTCCGCGAAGCTCAAGAAATCGTCGAGTTGGCGCTCAAGGGCATGCTACGCCAAGTGGGTATCGAGCCACCCAAATGGCACGACGTGGGCGGAATGCTGAAAGAGTACCGAACGCGATTCCCAGACGCGGTCGGGGCACATCTCGAACGATTAGCTGAAATTTCGAGTTGGCTTCGCAAGGAGCGTGAGTTTTCTTTCTACGGCGACATTGATTTTATTCCGACTGAAGAGTATTCGCGCACTGACGCGTTGCGCGCGATTGAGGACGCCCAATTTGTCGTCTCGGTCGCCGAGGCTTTGATCGCTCCAGCGGACGATTTGTAATCACCGCAAGCGTCCTAATCTCGCGACGATCCAACTACAAATCTTGTCGCGCAGAAGCGAAATTTGGTTTCGCATCGCGCGTGCGGTTCGAGGAAGCATTGCGCAAGACGATTGGGTGGTATGTAACAAGTCGGAGAGTTGGGTAGTTGGATGGTTGGATGGCTGGATAGTTGGGTCGCTGGGTTGATAACAAGGAGAGGAGCATGAGAAGGTATGCGCTTTAGCGAATTGGTCAAACTACTTGAACAGAACGGATTCCGACTCGTGCGTGAAAAAGGTTCAATTCGTTATTATGCCAAACCGGGAATTCCAAGATTGATTCGTGTGGACTTTCATGGAAGCAAAGAAGTGCCCACTGGTACATGCAATGCGATATTGAAAGCCGCCGAGATTAGAGGGAAGGAGAATAAAGCGAATGCTTAGTCTTAAATATACCATCGTGATCGAAGCAACCGAGGATCCGAATTTTTTCGGGTTTTACTCGCCTGATTTGGAGGGATTTTCCGGCGTGGGAAATTCAATCGAGGATTGCATCTACAAGGCGACCTGGGGCATCGAAGAACATCTAGCCCTCTTGCAGGAACAAGGTCTCCCCGTGCCGTCTTCATCTAGTCATCCCAGAATCATCATTGAAAACCAAGTGCCGGCGTTGCAACTTGTGTAGGGACGCGGACAAACGCTGCTGTTCATTTTTGTCCGCGTTCATCCGCGTTTATCCGCGTCCTATTTTCCGGAGAGAAACAAATCAAAATGGTCGTACGCTCGATAACCCATGAGACGATTCGCGGCGAACATGCTCTGCGCGCCAAGCCGATTCCTGAGACGCGCATGCCGCGTTTGGAGAACGGCGACAGATTGACGCGCCCTGAATTTGAAATGCGGTATCGCGCGATGCCACATATCAAGAAAGCCGAACTCGTCGAAGGAGTCGTCTATATGCCATCGCCAGTCCATTTTGCGCAACACGGCAAGCCGCACCAAATCATCAATGGATGGTTGATTACCTATTGCGCGTCTACTCCCGGCGTCGAAACGGCTGACAATGTATCCGTGCGTTTGGATGCCGAGAACGAAGTTCAACCGGACGCTCTCCTTCGATTGATCGAGGGTGGCACATCCCAGGTCACGCCGGATGATTTCCTGACCGGTGCACCTGAGCTGATCGTCGAGATCGCGAGCACGAGCGCGGCGTATGACCTCCATGACAAGAAACGCGTCTATCGGCGGAACGGTGTGCGCGAGTACATCGTATGGCAAGTCCACGAGGTGCGCGTGAGTTGGTTTGTTTTGCGTGAAGGTGAATATCGCGAACTTGCGCCGGATAACAAGGGAGTGATGCACAGCGCGCAGTTTCCGGGTTTGCGTTTGAATGTGAATGCCATGCTCAAAGGTGATTTGGCTGAGGTGTTGGCAGAATTGCGGCGCGGTCTCAAATCGGCGGAGCATACCAACTGGGCTAAACGTTCGGCGCGCGCCGTGCGGCGGTAAGTTTGGCGCAACCGGGAGATTGCAACTAGTCAAATGTAATTGATAGCGGAACATTGATCGTTCGGATGCCGGAGATTCGCGGCGGGCGTCCACGCATCGCCGGCACCGGTATGACGGTGCAGCGCATCGTCGGTTGGTATAAATTGGGATGGAGTCCAGAAGAGATTGCTGACCGGGTTGGACATCTCTCGCTCGCCAAGTCCACGCCGCGTTAGCATACTACCATGCCAACCAAGCCGAAATCGAAACCGCGATCGCGGCGGATGAAGCCGAAGCAGACCGGATAGAACGAGAGCACCGATTGTCGCATGAAATCGTTTGAATTTAAAAATTAGCGGAGATTCGCGTTATTCGCGGATAAAAAAAGCAGTCGAAAACGATTTTGCGAAGGTATTGGAGTTAGGTAGGTTATAGGTAGGTTGTAGGTAGGATCTAGGTAGGAACTCTGCACCTTTACATTTGATCGGGCGTCTTTGGCTACACGCAAATTGCCTCACGAGTGAGCGCGTTTCCACACGCATACATCATCCATTCGGCATCGTGATTCTAATCGGAGAGCAAGCGTTTGACTTGCTTCATCATCTTTCAAGGAGGTGCTTGTGGAAAAGCGTGTCGAGTCCGTTAGTGAACTGGCTGTGCAAGTTGCTCGGGACCCTGAACTTGCCAAGCGAATCCAAGCGAATCCCGCCGAGACGCTGGCAGGTTTAGCCGCGCCGCTTCAATCCGATGTCTGGATCTACCGCGTGGTCGTCGGCACCTTGGGACTGGGCGTGCTGGTCGGGATGGTTGGTGCGATCGTGCTCGCGCTGGTAGGCAAGCCGATTCCCGAAGTGCTGATTGCTTTGGGGTCTGCCGCCATCGGCGCACTCGCAGGATTGCTCGCCCCCTCGCCGGCAAACAAGTAACGGCGCAGGCATCCCGCCGTACATGCGGATGTCAGACAACAAACTCACTCGAAGGAGACACACGGTGGCAAAAACCAAGTTGAACCCGATTCTGGAACAGGTGCGAGGTCAAGTGGGCGATTTGGTCTTCAAGCGTTACAATGGCGAGACAGTCCTCACGCGCAAGCCGGACATGGAGGGACGCGAGGCGACCGAAGCGCAGTTGGCGGCACGGGAGAAATTCCGTCAAGCCACGTTGTATGGCAAAATGGTCATGGCGGACCCGGACACCAAGACGCTGTACGAGGAAGAGGCACAGGATCGTGGCGTGCCGGTCTTTAGTTTGACCGTCGCCGACTTTTACAACGCCCCCGCAGTAGATGAAGTAGACTTGTCTGCCTACGCGGGCAAAGTGGGGGACGAGATCAGCGTGCACGCACACGATGACTTTGCGGTCGTCGGCGTCGCGGTGGCGATTGCGCGTACGGATGGGCAAGCCATCGAAGCTGGCGACGCGGTGGAAACACCGCCGGGCAGTGGTCGCTGGGTCTATACCGCCAAACAAGCGGTACCGACCGGTACAGCAGTGCGTGTGAATGTAACTGCCAAGGATCACCCCGGCCACACGAGCACGAAATCCACTGACAAGGTGTAGTGCGCATCTCTTCGCAAGTAGGCAGGTGTAGTTCTTAACTTTGACCCTGAACGAAGAGAGCACGTGCTTCGACACGCGGCGAGGCGCGTGCTCTCAATAATCCAAACGCAAATCAATCGCGACTAGTGTTTTTGAGCAAATAGAGATCGGACGAATTTGGATTGGTGGGCTGTTTGGGCGCGGTTCATATCGAGTGCTCTCATGTTTAACACCATGATTCTGCGATTCAAATCGAATCCACTGTGGCTAGCATTCATTCTGATAAGCGCGCTTGGAGTTTTCCAGGCGCGTCTTGTTGCGGGTGAGTTTCTTTTCAACGTGGACCAGGTTGCAGTTACTCAGAAACTGGTTGCCGCCGATCTGTATCGCGGGATCGAATGTGGTACTGTGCGTACAGCGGATTCAACGCGTTCATTGCTCTCCATGGCAATCGCGCTTAACCCGGACGATGCGCGCGCGACCTATCGCATTGGCACACTCGCTTGGCTCGAAGGCAATTGCGAATCTGCGCTGGCGTACTGGCAAGCGAGCGCGAACGAAAACACTTCAATCAGCGCGCGAGCAAGTGTCGCCTTGGCGCGCGGCTTGCTTCGTCTGCGAATGCGCGAACCCGCTATCGAGATTGCGCGGCAAGCAAAATTAGAATCCTACTTTTATCAGCTGGGGTATAGCCGCGAGATTGCCGGCGATGCTCCCGCCGCCATTGACTTGTACTCGTTTGCATTGGAGGTGCGCCCAACCTATGAAACGGCAAACCGACTGGCACGCGTGTACGAGGGACAAAAGAATACTCAAGCAGAACGCGGCCTCTGGTTGAAAATGATTGCCGAGTCGCCATCTGGCAGTATGTTGCATTCGATCGCGACGGCAGAGATTGCCGCGCAAGATCGCGAGTGGGATACGTTGTTTGATGCGTCTACCCGCGCGGCACAAGCCACCCAAAACATACATATTCAATTTGATTTGTATCTACGCTTGGGGCGCGCAATGGAAGAAGGCAAGCAGAGCGAACGCGCGATTCTCGCGTACGAAAAAGCAATTGAGATTGCGCCGGGCGATTCCTCGGAACCATACACCTCACTCGCAAGAATATTCCTTGCTAACAAAGATTACGCAAAAGCAAACGATTGGGCAGACCGTGTGGTTGCCCTTTTTCCGCGTGATCCCTGGGCATACATTCGCGCGGCAGAGGTGGCAGAAGGGTTGAATAATCAGAATCAAGCACGACAAAGATTTGACGTGGCGCTCCAAATCGCGCCGCAGCACCTCGGAACACTTTGGTCAACAGCGATGTTTGAGAACCGGCAAGGCAACCGCACGATCGCACTCACTTTGCTGGAGCGAGCAAGCACGCTTACTCCTTCTTGTGAGTCCTGGAGACTGATAGCAGAGGGGTACACTCGGCTAGGTGAGTCTCAACGTGCCACCCCCTTCCAACAATTGTTTTCTTCGAACTGTTCGCGTTAATGTGTAGCAACCTTGAATGAATCAAATTATCCCCTCACGATTCCGTACACTTTCCTTTAATCATTTTATCAAGCAAACAATTCAGATTTGGCGGGCCAAGTCTGCCCAAGATTTTTTGTTGACAGCAGGAAGTAATTTCGCTGTAACAGTCTTTACGGCTATGGGCGGAATTCTGGCGGCGCGCCTTTTAGGACCAGAAGGCCGCGGCGAGTTTGCCGTGGCAATTGTTTGGGCGGCGGTACTTAGCGCAATCGCAACGATAGGACTGCCACAGGCATTAACTTTTTTTGTAGCGCGCGACCCATCGGCGGTTGGAACGATTTTTTCTACCACGCTGATGATTTGGTTAGTCCAGAGTAGTATCGCCTTGCTGAGTGGCTGGGTCGCGATTGATTTGCTCTTGGCGCACTTGCGGTCCCCCGCAACCGAATCCACGCGATTATACTTGTTCTCTATTCCCCCAGTAATACTGACGACTTATCTAAGCACAATGGCACAAGGGCTAAAACGCTTTGGATTATTCAACGCGATACGACTGGCAGCGTCCATCACTTATCCACTAAGCATAGGATTAGGAATACTCCTTGGTTTGAATCGCACAGTGGAAATCGTCGCATTGATGTTGTCGTTCCTTGTCTTCAGCGCGCTTGTCCAGTTCGGTATATTTCTCATGTGTGTCCGGCCGGTGTGGAGTGTGGAAACTGTGTGGGCAAAACATTTGTTGGCGTACGGGACCAAATCGTATTGGGGAAGTTTGTCATGGGTAGCCAATGCGCGCTTGGATCAGTTTGTTATGAGTGCAATTGTGGGGATGGACGCTTTAGGACAGTACGCTGTTGCGGTTTCGTACTCCAATGTTCTGTTTCCCGTTACAGGTGCGTTCGCCACGATTCTTTTCCCGCGTGTTGCAGAGGATCAGCAAAATGCAGGTGCACGAATCCTCCGAATCTTGAAATTGAATTTGGGTGTTTCTGTTACAGGAGCACTAGCACTAGGTATTATCTGTTCAGTGGCGTTACCGTTCTTGTTTGGTTCGAGATTCACCCTGGCAGTCAACTCTGCCCTCGTCTTGTTGCTGGGAACCGTTTTTCTTAGTGCCAACTATGTTTTGAGCGACGGATTGCGCGGTCTGGGGCGACCTTTCGCTACCACAATAGCCGAAATCGCCGGACTCTTGGTCACTTTAGTGGGCTTGATTGCTTTGCTCCCTTATTTTGGCATTCTTGGTGCGGCGATAACATCCGTTGCAAGTTATATGACTGTATTCATCATTCTTTATTGGGCAGTTCGTACATGAAAAATCCAAGCCAAGCAAACCCGCAGGCAACTTGGGAAGAATATTATGGGACAGCTTTGTCACTCGCCGCGTTCCATAACACAGTATCAGGACAATTCCATTTTATCCAAACTGCTCTCGGTCATGATCTCAGAAATCGCAGGATTCTGGAGGTCGGTTGCGCCAATGCCTATCTTGGAATGTACCTTGCAAGCATTGGCGCTCGTTATGTTGGGGTGGACTTGTCGTTTGATCTACTTTCTCAATCAAGAGACTGGTCTAGCAAATCCGTCCGATTGGATTTGATGCAAGGGGACCTGCTTTCCTTGCCTTTTCAGAAAGGTACTTTTGACTTGATTTACAGTCAGGGACTATTGGAGCATTTCGATCCACCAGTTATTACCGCCGCTCTTCGTGAATCTCTTCGCGTTAGTCGCCTGGTTGCCTTTTCAGTTCCAACATGCTACTGGCGTGGTGGTTTACGTGGTGATGAACGCCTATTGTCCGTTAAGAAGTGGCTGGACTTGGTTGGCGGTCTTGGTGTTGTGGATGTGACGGGACAAGCACATTACAATCTGCTGGGTCGTATTCTGGGTTTTGTGGAACGCCGATTTGCATACAAACGGAATCGTACCCTATGGGTGATTAGGCAGACACTCGTACGTTTATCGCCCGGTGAACTTTATATTGTACTTGCTTCAGAGGGCTCTTGAAATTGGGGGTGAAGATTGGGTTAGATATCACCTGTACTTCCGGAAACCGGACTGGAGTCGGAACCTATGCTGCCAACTTGGTCAAATCTCTTCTCCTAGGTTTTCCTCAAGACGATTTCACACTATATGCGTACTCGCGTTTCGTAGATATTCATGGCTTGTCCGACCTAACTGCTCTGCGAACCGACGCCTCTCTCCATGTAATGCGACGTTCCCAAACCATTAGCGCGATTCGCTGGAACACGCTCAAGCTTGACCCAATCGAATACCAGATCGGCGATGTTGATTTGGTCCACGGGTTATTTCATCTTGTGCCCAAGACACGCCAGGCAAAAAAGATAGTGACTATTTACGATCTAACTCCCTTCCTGTTTCCAGAAACCGGCCGCTTGATTTCCAATCTTTACCACAGATATCTTATTCGATCCAGCGTCAACCTTGCAGATGCAATAATTACCATCTCAGCAACTGTCAAAAACGAACTTAACCGGATCCTAAATGTGCCCAAAGAAAAAATCCATGTAGCATATCCAGGGGTTGATGAACCATCTTGGGAAGATTCCAAGCACGGTAATGAATTCCTACCTTCCCATGGGATTCACAAACCGTACGTCATTTTTGTTGGTACTATTCAGCCTAGGAAGGGAATTAAAACCCTTTTGGAGGCTTATTCTATTTTGAGAAAAAATATGTCACAGAGTGTTCAAATGGTCATTGTTGGAAGCATTGGTTGGAAAAGCAAGTCTATTCAGGAGACCATCCTTCGACTTCAGAATACTGAGGAACTGGTGCACCTCAGTGGCAAAGACACGCACACGGTACGTCAACTGATACGGCACGCCAAGATTCTGGTGATGTCAAGTCTATACGAAGGTTTCGGGATTCCGATTATTGAAGCGATGAATTCTGGATGTCCTGTTATTGCTTCCGATATTCCGGTGTTCCGTGAAATTGTCCAGGGTGCGGCTATCTTGTTTCCCGTCGAGAATCCAACGACACTTGCTGAAACGATATGTAGCTTGTTGAACGATAGTCAAAGTGTCGACCGCTTGCGGACGCGAGGATACGCAGTCGCGAAAAAATACTCTTGGGAATGTTGCGCTCATCAAGTCCATTCCGTTTATGAACGAGTTCTCTCGTGAGGAAGATATGACTTTTCCTTGGATTGTCGCTTGCCCGGACTTGCTGCTTTTAGTTATCTATGGGAAGAACGAGAAATGAGTACAGAAACATTGCGCGTAGCTCAGTTGCACTATCCAGATGTCAGTGAAAAATCTTGGATTCGCGCTCCATGGTTCATTGCGGGCACTATCCTCATTGTCGTTGCTACATTTGGCACGGCTCTGCTATCTAGTACGAGTTCTTCATATTGGTTCAGTCAGATGTGCATATTGCTCGGCACATTCATCGCGTTGTGGTTGCTGTCTGACCGCCCACTCATCAATCCGGTTCAGGCAGTTGTTGCCATTTTCTACTGGTGGGTTGGTGCCGCGCCGGTGGTGATTGGCGGATATTATTTGTTCCTCGGAGACGCTTCAGCCGCCTTACGCATTCAAGAAGCCGGGCTGGATGCACAATTTATCGTCGCTCTTGGATTGCCACTCTATGCCGCGATTGCGCGCGTGGCACTACAATGGCTCGAATCCAGCAAACTGTCTGCAACGTTTCTCATGCCGAATAGTTTTTCGTATACACCCTTAACCTTATTGGCATTCTGGGCGATTGGCACGATTGCCACCGTTCTAGTAATCGCGTTTAGGACCGCCGGCGTCGAAGGAATCACGTTTGTCAATTATCTCGGAGGAACTCGCACCGATGTGTGGTGGTTGGGTGTGCTTGACGCGATAAGCGATGTCATTATCTTTGCAAGTGTCGGTGCGATTGCATATTTGTTTGCGCCCAAACACTCTGGCTCTTGGTGGCTGAAATTAGTTGCCATCTTGATTCTTGTGCAGGGTCTAGCAACTGGAATAACCAGTGGATCACGCGGCCCGATGATCCTGTTATTCTTTTACACACTCTGTGCGTACGTGTCCTATACCAAACGCATCCCGTGGCATTTGGGTCTCGTTTTAGCCATTGTTTTCTTGTTCATCGTTGACCCTTTTGTGACGACAGCGCGGCAAACCGCCATCATGACGTCAGCGCAATCAACCACCGATCGCACAGACATATTTCTCGATACCTTTTTGTCTGGCAGATTTCTGCAATCCGATGTACGAGATGTCAAGGTCGAGCAATTGTTTCGCGGCATCTACCCGCTGGCGGGGGAATTGACACGCAAAGCCGATTGGTTCGATGGGTACTGGAAAGGCGAAACGGTCGAGATGGGTTTGCAAGCGTTGATTCCGCGCGCACTCGCGCCGGACAAACCGGAAATGAACGTTGGCAACTTGATGTCGCGGACGATTGGTACCGATTTGGGGCTTACCGATCCTTCGAATTACTTGAACAGCATCGCCGTTTCGCTTCCATTCGAGTTCGTAGGGAACTATGGATGGGTTGCTGGCTTGTTCACGTTCTTGGGAATCGGCTTCTTCTGGTCTCTTTTGACCGGTTTTTTGCTTTCGCCGAGCCGGTTATCCACGCACCCACTCGCACCTTGGTTAGTCGGGATTACCTTGAACCTAGAGCAACCTTTTGGACACTACCTCGCCACTTTTCGCGATATGGTGATTCCACTGGCAGTCGCCTTCGCACTTTGGATTCTTCTACGCAAGCACCTGTAATGAATTACTCCATCCGCGTGAATACTTGACGCAAGTAGGTTGAATGACATATCGCATTGCCCTGGTAACACACACCGTTGGCGGAGGTGTTTGGACAACGACCCAGTTCCTACGCGCGGCGCTTAATCACACCGAACAGTACAGTACCGACATCATCGTCCTCGCCACTTCAATGAGTGACGACCAAAGCGTGCGACTACTGTCGCCAGCAACTTGGCAACGCGGTATCCAAGTTGGTTTGAAACAAAATAACAACAATGACAAAATCTATCATGTCGGCGCTTTTTTGACTGAATTCGAGTTCCAGCGCTACAAACCACGGCGTCAATTAACTGAATTACTCAATCGCTATGATCTTGTTCAGGTCGTCGCGGGTACGCCCGCATGGGCAGCAGTGACAGAAGGGATTGTGCCGCCGGTCACACTATTCGTAGCCACCCGCGCCGGTAATGAACGTGTGTCGAGCATCCGTCAAGCCACTGGTTGGAAAAAAATTTGGATGACTGGCATGGTACACGCCGTCGCTCAAATCGAACTGCGCGCTTTATCATTGGCTAGCTGCGTTTTCGCTGAAAGCCACTATACGATCAAACTATTGAATTCGATTGTCCCACAAGCGCGTTTGACACTGGCTCCCCCGGGCGTAGATACCGATTTTTTCTGCCCTCCCTCTTGCTATCAAACTGATGGACCCCTCCTATGCGTCGGTCGGCTTGATGATCCGCGTAAGAATTTGAGCATGTTGATTCGCGCCTATCACGCGATTCATCTACAGCGACCTGACATCCCCCGCCTCGTGCTCGTCGGACGTAATGGCGTTTCTGAGGAGGACACTCATCTGGTCAAATCTCTAGGATTAGAGAATCATATCGAAATCAAGAAAAACATCTCATTAGCGCAACTGCGGCTGACGTATCAGAATGCGTCGCTATTTGTCTTACCTTCGGATGAAGAAGGATTAGGCATTGTCATTCTCGAAGCGATGGCTTCTGGGCTTCCAGTAATATGCACAGATTGCGGCGGACCGTCTACCGCGATTGTTCATGGAACTACTGGATTACTTACACCTGTTGGCAACCTAGGCGCGATCACTGACGCAATCCAGTCCCTTTTGCAAGACTCGACCATGCGCCAACAGATGGGATATGCCGGTCGTACCGTTGCCGAAAAACGCTTTTCAATGGCTGCCACTGGGCAAGTCTATTTGGACAAGTACGCTGAGTTGCTGATTTGTCGAGCAGGAAACTAAAACTATGTGTGGGATCAATGGCATCTTGCGCTTGCGCGAATCAGCCCCGGCGATCAGTCGAACCGAGCTAATCCGTACGCGTGATTATATGTACTTGCGCGGTCCAGATGATACCGGAGAATGGGTCTTGGAATCCGGTGAAATCGGCTTTGGGCATCTGCGATTAGCAATCATTGACCTCTCGCCGGCTGGCGCACAACCGATGTCGTGGGAGAATGGTCGTTATTGGATCACGTTCAACGGCGAGATTTACAACTATGCCGAACTGCGCGCCGAGTTGATCCGCGATGGCGCACCGTTGAAAACGCACAGTGACACTGAAGTTATCCTGGCGCTGTACGCACGTCAAGGCACTGCGATGTTTCCACGTCTACGTGGAATGTATGCGTTTGCAATCTGGGATACACACACCCATCGTCTCTTGCTGGCACGCGACCCCTATGGCATCAAACCACTGTACTATTCAAGCGACGGAGATTATCTTCGCTTCGCCTCACAAGTCAAGGCGTTGGAAGTTAGCGGCGCAATTTCGCGCGAACCGGATCCTGCAGGCGTTGCCGGTTTTTTGTTGTGGGGATCAGTGCCGGAACCGTTCACGATTCGGCACGCCGTGCGCGCCGTTCCCGCCGGGCACTATGTCCTTGTCGAGTGTGGCAAGATCGGCGCGCCGTGTGCACACTACGATTGGCGCGCGCCCGTTGCCAACCGGTACGCCAACGTTCAAGAAGCGCTCCAAGATACGGTGCAGGCACATCTAGTTGCCGATGTGCCCGTAGCAATTTTTCTCTCAGCCGGACTTGATTCGACGTTGCTTACCGCATTAGCGTGCCGGACTTTGCCAACTCCGCCGCAAACCTTCTCACTGGGCTTTACCAGTTTCCTGGGCAAACCATGGGATGAATTGCCGTTGGCGGCTGAGGTTGCCAAAACACTTGGCACGCATCATATCGAACAACGCGTCAGTCCAACTGACTTGCCGGATCTATGGTCGCACACGCTCGCGGCAATGGATCAACCTAGTGTAGATGGATTTAACGTTTTTGTGATCAGTCAATTTGCGCAATCCGCCGGACTCAAGGTTGTCTTGTCGGGACTAGGCGGCGACGAGTTGTTCGGCAGTTATTCTTCATTCCACGATGTGCCGCGCTGGACCAAGTGGTCGAGCATCGCGCGACGTATTCCCGGCTTGCATGCGGTTTGGTCTCAGCTCGCGCAGATCGCGCGTCCGACCCAGCCCAAGCTCGCAGGATTGCTCAGGTACGGCGGTGATATCGCGGGTGCGTACTATCTCCGCCGCGGCGTGTTTCTGCCGGAGGAACTGCCAGCATTGATTGGATCAGATATGGCACACGCAGGACTTGCCACGTATGACCCAATCGCCCGGATGCTGGCTTTGACGAATGGCCCAGGCACACAAACCGATGGGTGTAGCGCGTGGGAACACGTGCATCAGCTAGAATCCGGTCAGTACATGCGAAACCAACTCTTGCGCGACGCGGATTGGGCTTCGATGGCACACTCGCTCGAGTTGCGCGTGCCGCTGGTTGACGTGCGTTTGCGTGAGTACCTTTGCCAAACCGGTTTTGAACCGGCGCGCCATCAAGGCAAAGCCGCTCTTGTTCAACAAGTCGCTCCGGAATTGCCGACCCAACTCTTCACGCGCCGCAAGTCCGGTTTTATGTTCCCGGTGATGGAATGGCTCGACCCGTCTGTCCCACGCGACCCACCCCGGTGGGGAATGGACTCGCGCCGCTTGGCACTGCGCGTGTTAGGTGAATTTGTAGACATACAGCGATGAACCGACGGATTTTGGTTTCGATAGGACATTACTTGCCGGGCTATAAAGCCGGTGGTCCGGTACGCTCGCTCGTGAATCTGGTTGATCGCCTGGGCAACGAGTATGATTTTTCCATCTTGACGAGTGACCGTGACATTGGCGACCGGGTTCCATTTTCCAACATTCTCGTTGGCGACTGGCTGACTGTCGGGAAAGCGCGCGTGATGTACCTTGCGCCGCACCAATTGCGATTGTTGAATTGGCGGTGGCTTTTATCCCAGATCCAATACGACGTGCTCTACCTCAATAGTTTTTTCGCATTGCTCACGATCCAAACATTGGTGTTACGTCGCTTGCGCCAGATTCCATCCAAGCCGGTTGTACTCGCGCCGCGTGGCGAATTCTCATCGGGTGCGCTAGCACTGAAAACCATCAAAAAACGCGCGTACATATTTCTCGCCAAGCAACTCGGGCTCACCCGGAACGTAGTCTGGCACGCTTCGAGCGATTCAGAAGCGCAAGACATTCACCGAGTCTTTGAGCTGGCGCCGATTCACACCGCTGAGAACATCGTCACATTCGACACCATACCGGAGAAAATGGATCATCGCGTAAAACGCGTTGGAGAATTGCAGATCGTTTTTCTTTCGCGTATCGTCCGCAAAAAGAATCTGCTCTTTGCCTTGCAGATGTTGCGTCTGGCACCAGGTTGCGTAAAATTCGATATTTATGGTCCGCTCGAAGATGTCCAGTACTGGCAAGAATGTCAAGCATTGATTCGAAAGTTACCGCCGTCACATCGCGTCAATTATTGCGGTGTGGTCGCTCAAGACCAAGTCATCCACGTTTTTTCTAAATACCACTTGTTTCTATTTCCAACGCACGGAGAAAATTTCGGGCACGTGGTTGCCGAAGCGCTGATAGCGGGCTGCCCAGTGCTTGTGAGTAACCAAACCCCTTGGCGGGACTTGGCGGCGAAGCACGCGGGCTGGGACGTATCCTTGTCTGCGTCGGAACAATTTCAAGCCATCTTGAATGAATGTGTGGCAATGGATAGTTCGACATTTGCGGAATGGTCGCGTGGCGCACGCGCCCTCGGCGCACGATTCGTAGAAAGCCAAAACGAACAACTCGACCAGTTCCGTAGCCTGATTAATCAATTGCCACAGGTATGAAGATTCTGGTCGTTGTCGGCGCTTATTTGCCCGGTTACAAGGGAGGCGGACCAATCCGAAGTATCGCGAATCTCGTCGAGCGAATGGGTGACGAATATACGTTCTCAATCGTTACACTTGATCGCGATGTAGGTGAGTCACAGCCGTATTCGAGTATAAAACATGGCGAATGGCAACCCGTCGGTAAAGCATGCGTACGTTACTTGACGCCGCAACAACAATCACTGCACCATTGGCGCACCTTGATTCAGACCACTGAGCATGATGTTCTTTTTCTGAACAGCCACTTTGCCCGCCCTACTATCAAACTCCTGTTCTTGCGGTACCTAGGCAAAATTGATTCGCACCGCGTCATTCTAGCGCCGCGCGGAGAATTCTCTCCTCATGCGCTCGCGCTCAAGGCATACAAAAAACGTCCCTATCTTGCTCTGGCAAACCGGTGGGGGCTTTACCGCGATGTAATCTGGCGCGCCACGAGTGAGCGCGAAGCGGAGGACATTCGACGACAGGTGAAATCAGCGAATATCCAAGTTGCTTTTGACTGGGCATCCGGCAATTTTCCATCGGTCACTTCGACACATCCGATCGAAAAACACGCCGGTAAATTGCGCGTAGTTTACCTCTCGCGGATTGTCCGTATAAAAAATCTCGCCTTGGCGCTTCGACTGTTGGCTCCTCTTCAAGGCGCGGTTGAGTTCGATATTTTTGGTCCTCTTGAAGACACGCAGTATTGGCAAGAATGTCAACACGTGATTCGAGACTTACCTGCCAACATTCGCGTTTCGTATCGTGGCAGTGTATCCCCGGAGCAGGTTCCGGAAACACTCGCGCGCTATCATTTGTTTTTTTTGCCAACTTTCGGAGAAGGATTCGGTCGAGCGATCCTAGAAGCTCTTTCGGTTGGCTCGCCGGTCTTGATTAGCGATCAAACGCTCTGGCACAACTTGGATTCCCACCATGCCGGTTGGGACGTACCACTTTCGAGGCACACGCAATTCCACACCATCCTCCAATACTGTGTGTCAATCAATCAATCCGAGTTCGATATGTGGTCCAATGGAGCGCGCGTCTTCGCCGAACAGTTCAAATGTGAGCAGGAAGCAACGCTACCCGACGCATATCGGAAGCTATTCGACTGTAATTATAATAGATGAGAATTCTTGTTTTGTCCCAGTGGTACCCACCTGAACCGGACACGCGTATCCATCTGCTCGCCAAAACACTCGTGGCTCGTGGTCATCAGGTCACCGCCATCACCGGGTTTCCCAATTATCCTAGCGGGCACCTTTATCCCGGCTATTCCATCCGTTGGCGACAATGGGAAATCCGCGATGGTGTACAGGTGCTACGTGTTCCCCTCTATCCTAACCATAATCAGTCCAGTATCAAGCGGATTGCCAATTATGCCAGCTTTGCCTTGTCCGCATCGTTCCTCGGCGCGGCTTGGTGTGGTCCCGCCGATGTCATGTGGGTCTATCATCCCCCCTTGACGATTGGTCTACCGGCTTGGTGTATTTCGCGCTTGCGCCGGATTCCCTTTGTGTACGAAATCCAGGACCTGTGGCCCGAAACGCTCGCGGCAACCGGCATGTTTCGTTCTCGGCGTGGCATGGCACTCGTTGACCGATTTGCGCGCGGGGTTTATGCGCGCGCCTCCGCCATAACAGTGATCTCGCCTGGATTTAAACGTAATCTGATTGCCAAAGGAGTACCGGCAGACAAGATTCACGTGATTCCAAATTGGGCAGACGAAGAACTCTATTACCCAGTTCCCCGCGACGAGACACTAGCGCATGAATATGGCTTGCTCGGCAAATTTAATATCATTTACGGCGGTAACCTCGGCGCGGCGCAGAGTTTGGACAATGTGCTCAATGCCGCCACGCTGCTGAACGATCTGCCGGACACACAATTCGTCTTGGTTGGCGATGGTGTGGAGGAAGAACGTCTGCAGCGAGCCGTGCGGGAACGCGACATTAGGAATGTCCGTTTGATTGGACGCCAACCGGCTGAAAAGATGGCGCAGTTTTTTGCTTGGGCAGATGCCTTGCTTGTCCACTTGCGGCGCGATCCGCTATTTGAAATCACGATCCCCGGCAAGACCATAGCATACCTTGCTTGCGGTCGCCCCATTCTTGGTGCGATTGCTGGAGATGCCGCCGAGATGATTCGGAATGCTCAAGCTGGGATTATCTGCGCGCCAGAAGATCCCGCGGCGCTTGCGCGGGCAGTGCGTCAGTTGCATGCGATGCCTCACACACAGCGCGAAGCAATGGGACAATCTGGCAGACGCGCGTTTCTCGATCACTATACGCGCACCGTATTGATAGGTCGTTACGAAGAATTATTTACTCAAATTGCGGATCAGCATACGATCCATCTCAACGTTCAGCGGAGCACAACAACGTGAATGCACTTGTCACCGGCGGCGCGGGCTTTATTGGCTCGAACATTGTCGCCCTACTCGTCCATGAAGGACACTCGGTCACGGTACTGGATAACCTCACCTCCGGGTATCGCGGCAACCTTGATCCGTTTCCGCAAGTCGAATTCATCGAGGGCGACGTACGCGATGCCGCGTGCGTCACACGCGCGATGCAGGATAAGGACACGGTGTTCCATCTTGCCGCGTCCGTCGGCAACAAACGCTCCATCGAACATCCGCTTGAAGATTCCCAGGTCAACGTCATTGGCACGCTCAATGTGCTCGAAGCCGCGCGGCACGCGGGAATCAGGAAATTGGTCGCTTCCTCATCGGCTGGTATTTTCGGCGAACTCAAGACACTCCCTATTAAAGAAGATCACCCCGTCGAACCCGACTCGCCATATGGCGCGAGCAAACTCGCAGCGGAGAAATTGTGTCTCGCCTATAGCAAACTCTATCCATCGCTCGAATGTGTGTGCTTGCGCTATTTCAACGTCTACGGCATCAACCAGCGCTATGACGCGTACGGCAACGTCATTCCCATTTTCGCGCATCGCTTGTTTCACAGTTTACCTATTACCATCTTTGGCGATGGCGAACAGACCCGCGACTTTGTGAACGCGCAGGATGTCGCACGCGCAAACCTTCAAGCCGCGCTCACGCCGGGTGTTTGGGGCGCGTTCAACATCGCGAGCGGCACGCGCATCACGATCAACCGTCTGGCTACATGGATGTGCGAGGCAAGCGGCATTTCCGCATCAATTGAGTACGCGCCGCCGCGCGCGGGCGACGTGCGCCACAGTTTGGCAGATATTTCCGCCGCACGTATCGCGTTCGGGTACAATCCGAGCATCACACTTGAATCTGGGTTGAAGGAGTATTTGAATTGGGCGAAACACGTCTTGTAATCATCGGTGGAGCCGGAATGCTGGGACACAAACTGTTCCAAATTCTGCGCCAACGCTTTCCCGGCACCATCACAACCACACGCGAAGATACGCATCAGCCCCCCTTTCACAAGGTCGAACTGTTGCAGGGTGACGATGTTTTGCGCGGCGTGGATGTGATGGATTTCGATGCGCTCTCGCGTCTGCTCACTGAGCATCAACCGGATTACATCGTCAACTGTGTCGGCATCATCAAACAGCGTGACGAAGCCAAACGCGCCATTCCCAGCATCGCGCTCAATTCACTATTACCCCATCGGTTAGCCGACCTCGCGCAGACCTGGGGCGGACGAGTCATTCACTTTAGCACCGATTGCGTGTTCAGCGGCAAGCGCGGCGGATACACCGAAACAGATGATTCAGATGCCGACGACCTCTATGGCAAGTCCAAGTTCCTCGGCGAGGTTGCGACGGCGAACGCGTTGACACTTCGCACCTCTATCATCGGACGCGAACTCGTCGAGCATCAATCGCTACTCGACTGGTTCCTTGCGCAGAATCACAAAACGATCAAGGGCTTTAGACGCGTTATTTATTCCGGCATCACGACAAATCAAATGGCAGAGGTCGTTACATTCGTGATTCAGAATTATCCAACCCTATCCGGCTTGTATCAGGTTGTCGCCGAACCTATCTCCAAATACGACTTGCTTTGTCTGCTCCGCGACGCTTACAAACTCGATATCGAAATCACGCCAGACGAGACAGTTATATCCGACCGCAGTATGAAGGGCGACAAGTTGCGCCTTGCCACTGGGTATGTTTCACCAGCATGGCAAACACTCGCCCAAAATCTCGCGCAAGACCCTACACCCTACGACGAATGGATTGTTGCGTAGGGGCGACGCATGCGTCGCCCCCTACGATCAATGGATCACCCCATGACTCTTCCTCTTCAAGACAAACGCATTCTGATTACCGGCGGCACCGGCTCGCTCGGTCAAGTACTTACGCGTCGCTTACTCAGCGGCGAAATGGGCAAGCCAGCCAAGGTTATAATCTTTTCGCGCGACGAAGCCAAGCAACACTTTATGCGCGTCGAGTACCAACATCGGCTCGCGGCAACCGACGAAATCATCTATCACAACTTTCAACAACTGCTCGAATTTCGCATCGGCGACGTGCGCGATTTTCGGAGTGTCGCGACGGTTCTGCCGGATGCGGATGTCGTCGTCAATGCGGCGGCGATGAAGCAAGTGCCAACCTGCGAGTATTTTCCCTACGAAGCCGTGCGCACGAACGTCGAGGGCGCGGAAAATATCGTGCGCGTGATCCAGGAACATCGTCTGCCGGTCGAAACGGTCGTCGGCGTCTCAACCGACAAGGCGTGCAAGCCGGTCAATGTGATGGGCATGACCAAGGCGATTCAAGAGCGCGTGTTCATTCAGGGCAATATGCGGTGCAATGGCACGCGTTTCGTTTGCGTGCGCTACGGCAATGTGCTCGCCTCGCGCGGATCGGTCATTCCCTTGTTCCACGAACAGATCCGCGCTGGTGGACCAGTGACGATCACCACGCCAGAGATGACGCGCTTTTTGCTTAGTCTCGATGACGCGGTGGACACGGTGTTCGCCGCGATCAGCGAAGCGCAGCCCGGCGAAACCTACGTGCCGCGTGCGCCCGCCGCGCGCATTGTGGATGTGGCAACCGCGCTGATCGGCGACCGTCCGATCAAACAGGTCTTGACTGGCATTCGCCCCGGCGAAAAGATCCACGAGATCATGGTCAGCGATGAAGAAGCATATCGAGTCGTCGAGCGCGGCAAGTGGTACGCGATTCTACCCATGCTCCCCGAAGTGAGCGGCGACCGTGTCGGCTCTAGGTGCTTGCAGGGTGAGTACAGTTCGCAGGACAGCGTTATGTCGCTAGCGGAAACCGTCGGCGTGCTCAAGGCGCGTCGCTTGATGCTGGAAGATGCCAACGGGCGCGGAGAACTATTGCGATGAAGGTGATGACGATTTTCGGCACGCGCCCCGAAATCATTCGGCTCGCGCGCGTCATCCCGCTACTCGACCAATTTGCCGATCAAGTACTCGTCCACACCGGACAGAACTATGACCCGAACCTGAGCGACATTTTTTTTCGCGACCTCGGCGTGCGTGCGCCGGATGTACATCTCGGCATTACGGCGACCAGTTTTGCCGACCAAGCCGGACAGATCATTGCGCGTGCCGGTGAATTGCTCGCGCGGGAAAAACCGGATCGGCTCTTGATCCTGGGTGACACGAACAGCGGGCTTGCCGCGATCGTCGCCGCGCGGCTGGGCATTCCGGTCTATCACATGGAAGCCGGCAATCGCTGTTACGACAACCACGTGCCCGAAGAGATCAATCGCCGCATCATTGACCATTGCAGTAATGTGTTGATGCCATACACGCATCGCAGCAAAGAAAACCTATTGCGCGAGGGAATTGAGCGTCAGCGCATCTTTGTGATTGGCAATCCAATCTACGAGGTGCTGAACGCGTATGCGTCGCACATCGAACAGAGCGACGCGCTCGACCGACTCAACGTCGAATCAGGCAAATATTTCTTGGTTACACTTCACCGCGCCGAAAACGTGGATCAGCCCGAACGCTTGGAGCGATTGTTACGTGGTCTGGCGCTCGTCGCGGACACGTACGCCGAGCCAATGGTCATCAGTCTCCACCCGCGTACGGCGGACAAACTCAACCGCTTTGGACTCGACCTGCAATCGCCACGCGTTCGCCTCATGTCGCCGATGGGCTTTTTCGATTTCGTCAACCTCGAACGCCACGCGCATTGTGTCCTGAGCGATAGCGGTACAGTGCAGGAAGAGTGTTGTATTTTTCGTGTGCCGAATATCACGCTGCGCGATGTCACCGAACGAGCAGAAACGACTGAGGTGGGCAGTAACATTTTGGCTGGCGCGGAACCAGAGATGATTCTGCGCGCGGTGAAGATTGCGCTAGAAACAAGCCACACGTGGAATCCGCCTGCCGAGTATGTAGAGTCCGATGTGTCGCGCGCGGTGGCGAAGATCGTTCTAGGATACCAATCTGCTTTTTGAAATGGCGACACCTTTGAACTTTTATGCGCGGTATGTCAAGCGCCTGTTCGATCTGGGATTGACGATCCCTGCTTTGGTGGTCCTGTCACCTTTCATATCCATGCTCGCATGGCTTGCACGCATCAAGTTGGGTTCACCAGTTTTGTTTCATCAGAAGCGACCGGGATTTCGCGGTATGCCATTCACACTTTACAAATTCCGTACGATGACTGAGACGCGTGACACACACGGTAATCTGTTACCAGATGCCGAACGGCTGACGCGATTAGGTAGATTCTTGCGTGCGACGAGTCTCGACGAATTACCGGAACTTTTCAACGTTTTGCGCGGCGAAATGAGTCTAGTTGGACCACGACCGTTGCTGATGCAGTATCTTGATCTCTACACGCCGGAGCAGATACGCCGCCACGAAGTGAAACCAGGTATCACCGGTTGGGCGCAGGTGAATGGACGCAACGCGCTGACCTGGGAACAGAAATTCGCACTGGATGTTTGGTACGTTGACCATCAATCGTTTTGGCTCGACGTGAAAATCATTCTGTTGACACTCTGGAAGTTAATCACCCGCGAGGGCATCAATGAACCTGGCGAGGCGACGGCACGTGAGTTTCGCGGAAACCAGGTGTAGCCGATGCGCGTACTAATTATTGGCGCCGGCGGACACGCACAGGTCGTCGCGGACATTCTCCTGAGTATGCGCGAGCGAAACCCCGCGATAGAACCAATCGGCTATATGGACGACGACGCTAATTTGCAGGCGCAGGTCCTACTTGGTTTACCCGTCCTGGGTATCGTGTCAGATTTGAGCATTATCGAACATGACGCGGTTGTCATCGCTGTTGGTAACAACCATCTGCGCCAACAATTGTATACGCGCCTGCGCGACCAAGGAGAACGCTTCTTTGCCGCGATCCATCCAAGCGCGCTGCTTGCGCGCCAAGCGACGGTAGGTGAAGGATGCGTGATTTGCGCCGGCGCTATCGTTGGCACAGGCAGCACTATCGGAGAAGGCGTTATTCTGAATACCGCTTGTTCGGTGGATCATCATAACCTGATTAGCGCTTTTGCCCACGTTGCGCCGGGAGCACATTTGGGTGGTCAAGCGCAAATTGGTCAGGGCACATTGGTCGGTATAGGTGCGACTGTGATGCCGCGCCAATCAGTGGGTTCGTGGAGCATTGTCGGCGCAGGCGCAGTTGTGACGCGCCCTGTTCCAAGCAACGTTACTGTGGTAGGTATTCCGGCGCGCATTCTTGAAAACAGGACAACATAACCTAATGAAAATCCCCATGTCTTCACCCGACATCACACCCGCAGATGTCGCGGCGGTCAATCAAGTTTTACAAACACCCACCCTTAGCATCGGTCCGCAGATTGACGCGTTTGAAAAAGCGACGACCGAATACGTCGGCGCCACACACGCGGTCGGCGTCAACTCCGGCACGAGCGGATTGCACCTCGCCGTGATTGCCGCTGGGGTCAAAGAAAACGATCTTGTCGTCACGACGCCGTTCTCATTCGTCGCGTCCGCGAACGTGATTCTCTACGAACGCGCCATGCCCATCTTTGTAGACATTGACCCCAAGACGGGGAACATTGACCCGGCGTGCGTCGCCGAATGTGTAGACGCGCTTGATCGCCGACTGCCCACCGCTGACCGCTGGTTGCCGCCTGCTCTCCGAAATCACAAAACCGAAATCAGAAATCTAAAATCCTTATTGCCCGTTCACGCGTTCGGTCAGCCCGCCGATATGGACGCACTCAACGAGACTGCGCGCGCTCACGACCTTTCTGTCATCGAAGATGCGTGCGAAGCAATTGGCGCACAGTACAAGGGACGCCAAGCCGGCACGTTAAGCGACGCGGCGGTATTTGCGTTCTATCCGAATAAACAGATGACGACCGGCGAAGGCGGAATGATGGTCACCAACCGCGCGGACTGGGCGAATCTGTTTCGCTCGCTTCGCAATCAGGGGCGTGACGTGTTTGACGCGTGGCTCAATCACACGCGGCTCGGTTACAACTATCGGCTCGACGAAATGAGCGCGGCGCTGGGTCTCGCGCAGATTCGGCGAATTGACGAACTGCTTGCCAAACGTGAATGCGTGGCGCAATGGTACAACGAACGCCTGGCAAACGTCGGGCTGATCGAACGACCGTACACCGCGCCAACCACGACACGCATGTCGTGGTTCGTCTATGTCATTCGCATCAAACCACCGGCGCAACGCGAGCAGGTGATGCAACGACTCACCGAGGTCGGTATTCCCAGTCGTCCGTACTTTACGCCGATTCACTTACAACCATTCTATCGCGAACGGTTTGGATACACGCGCGGCGATTTTCCGGTGACCGAGTACCTGGGTGACGTGTCGCTCGCGCTCCCCTTTGCCGGCGTAATGACCGAAGAACAGGTCGAGTACGTCTGTACGAACTTGAAACGAATCGTCGAAGAGCAACCTTAACCCATGACTAGTTCCAGAAACACGGCACCCATCAGTCTAACAAATTTTCTGACGACCTTGCGCAATCGTCATCTTTTTACGCTCGATCTGCTGTTGTGGTTTATCACCGCCGCATTCGCTTTGTGGCTACGGGTGGATGATTGGGTATGGCGTTCCACTTTTTCAACGCCAGTCGTCATTTACACCTTGGTCGCGTGTGGGGCGCGGTTTGTAATCTATCGTCGGTTCGGACTCTATTCGCGCTTTTGGCGCTACGCCAGCGTGGACGAGCTCGCGCAGATCGCGTTCGCCGCGTTCACGACGATGGCATTCCTTTGCGTCCTCTTCTGGTGGCTCATCCCACCGCTCGGCATTCTCATTCCCGACCTGCCCCGCTCGATCCCGCTCATTGACGGGCTTCTCGTCTTCGTCGCGACGAGCGGGATCCGGTACAGTATCCGGATTGCCGAACGGTTACGGCAACGCCGGCGCAGCGCCAAGACGGCGCACGCGCGCGTCATTGTGTTTGGCGCTGGTGAAGCCGGCACGATGATCGTGCGCGAGATGCAACGCAACCCCAAACTTGGGTTAGAGCCGGTCGCGTTCCTGGATGCCGACCCCGCCAAGCAAGGGACGTGGATTCTCGGCGTGCCCGTGATTGGCGACCGCACCCAACTCGCCGACGTGGTGGACAAGTACAGTATAACGCAGGCGATCATCGCGATTCCGAGCGCGCCGGGCAAAACGATTCGCGAACTCACGCACCTGTGTCAGGAAAATAATCTGCCGGTCAAGACGATTCCCGGCATGTCCGATTTATTGGACGGCAAGCACGCGGTCAACCAACTACGCCCGGTTGAAATTACCGATCTCTTGCGCCGCGAACCGATCGCGACCGATATGTCCCACATCGCGCAACTCGTGCAGGGCAAGCGCGTCCTCGTCACCGGCGCGGGTGGTTCGATTGGCAGCGAGTTGTGCCGCCAGATCGCCCAGTGCGCGCCCGCCGAACTCGTCCTCCTCGGGCACGGCGAAAACTCCATCTTCGAAGTCTGTAACGAGCTCCAACGCAATCTGCCATCTGCTATTCGCCATCCCCAATTTGCCGTTCGCCCGGTCATTGCCGATGTGCGCGACGCGGCGCGTCTGCGCGCGGTCTTTACGCGCGTTCAACCCCAGATCGTTTTTCACGCCGCCGCGCACAAGCATGTCCCGTTGATGGAAGAAAATCTCGAAGAAGCGGTCACCAACAACGTCCTCGGCACGCGCAACGTGATTCAGAGCGCGCTCGACGTGAACGCCGCGCACCTCGTCCTCATCTCGACCGACAAAGCGGTCAACCCGACGAGCGTGATGGGTGTGACGAAACGCATCGCCGAGATGCTGGTCCAGTCTGCCGCGCATACGACCGGCAAGAATCTGGTCGCGGTGCGGTTTGGCAACGTGCTCGATTCGCGCGGGAGTGTCGTCCCCTTGTTCAAGCAACAGATCGCACGCGGCGGTCCCATCACGATCACGCATCCGGAAATTCGGCGCTATTTCATGACGATTCCCGAAGCGGTGCAATTGGTCTTGCAGACGACCGTGCTCGGCAAGTCGGGCGGCGTGTATGTGCTCGATATGGGCGAGCCGGTGAAAATTGTGGATTTGGCGCGCGACCTGATTCGGCTCAGCGGATTGGAGCCGGACGAAATTGCGATTGAATTTACCGGCTTGCGTCCCGGCGAAAAACTGTTTGAAGAACTCTTCATCGCCGGCGAAGAGTACACCCGCACCGCGCATGACAAGATTTTTGTCGCGCGCAATGGCGGTAATGCCATTTCCCATTCCCAATCATCCATTACGAATTCTCATTCGCCAAAATCTGAGTTGCTTGACGAACAAGTTAACATGTTGATTGCGGCGGCGCAGTGCGGCGAAACCGCCAAGGTGCGCGAGTTGCTCAACGCGCTCGTCCCTGAGTATCGTCCGGCGCAACAATAACCCCACCCTCCAGGGCTGGGCAAGTCGCGCCGACCTAACCCCCAGCCCCTTCCCTGCAAGGGAAGGGGAGTGACTTTCCCATTCCTTGTGAGGGATGCGGAGGCATTTCCCTCATTCCTTGCGAGGGATGCGGAGTGATATTCCGCTTTCCTTGTGAGGGATGCGGAGGGATTTCCCTCATTCCTTGCGAGAGATGCGGAGTGATATTCCGCTTTCCTTGTGAGGGATGCGGAGGCATTTCCCCCATTCCTGCGAGGGATGCGGAGTGATTTTCTCCTTTCCCTGTGAGGGATGCGGAGGCATTTCCCCCTTTCCTTGTAGGAAAGGGGGTAGGGGGATAGGTCGGCTGGCAAAATCTCAAAAATGACCATCACCCTAAACCGCGCACTCGTCGCATTCATCCGCGCTGGGTTATCGCCGCTTACCGTACCCGCCGAAATGCCCACGCCCACTGCGGACGCGTGGCGCGCGCTCGTTCAGCACGCGCAACGCGAAAATATGAGCGCGCTGTTGTACGCCGCGCTCACGCGAACCGGACACCTGGCGCAACTGCCCGCCGACCTCGCCAAAACGCTGCGGCTGACGTACCTTCGCGCGAACGTCGCGCATTGGCGAACCATCGCCCTAACCCAGGAACTGCTAGAGTGGTTCGACGCGGCGCAGATTCCGGTCGTCTTGCTCAAGGGTGCCGCCCTCAGCGTCACCCTCTACACCGATGGCGCGCTTCGTCAGATCGGCGATCTCGATCTATTGATCCACGACGAAGACAAGACGCGTGTCGCCGCGCTGTTGCACGCGCATGGCTTCACGCCGCTCCTCGATTTGACGACTGGATTTCGCGAAGGGTTGGGAAGCGAGCAGACCTACACTCGGCGCGGCAAGCACGCGCTCACTGTGGACGCGCATTGGCACATCATCAACGTGCCATCGTACGCGCAACGCACGTCGGTCGCGTGGTTCTGGGAACGGACCCTGACGACGTCATTCGGCGCACGCGCGGCGACCGTATTGAACTGGGACGCGCAACTGCTTCACCTCGCCGAGCATTTCGTTCTGCATCATCAAATGCGCGGGACGCGCTGGGAGTGCGATCTCGCGCTCGTCCTCGCAGCGCACGGAAACGAATTGCATTGGGACGCGATCCTCGCCGCCGCGCGCCAATTTCGAATTGCGCCGGCGTTGGCGGCGGCGCTGACGCAGGTCGCGTCAGTGTGGGGCGTCGCCGTACCGGATGCCGTGGGGGCGCAACTTGCGTCCACCGGCAATCTAGCCAGCCGCGTCGACATGCTCGCCGCGACAGCGGAACGGCCGGACATTCTCATTCTGCGCGAGGGGTTGAGTTATCGTCGGTGGCGCGACAAGGTTGCCTACTTGTTCCACTTTATTTTCCCCAGTCCCGCGTACATGCGGCAACGGTACCTCATCGCGCACACGTCACTCGTGCCATTCTACTATGGCTGGCGTCTGATCTTGGGCGCCCAGCGCATCGTCATCTCCGTGCGCTCGATCCTGCATAATACTCAACCCGACGCCAAAGGGCTTGAAGAAACCCGGCGGCTCTAGCCACGGCTTTTCTAAAGTCATTTGCAGACCCATCCCCCTGCCCCCTTCCCTCATAGGGAAGGGGGGTGGGGGTTAGGTTGGCAAGTGAGTCAAGCAACTTTAGAAAACCCGGCGGCTCTAGCCACGGCTTTGCTAAAGTCATTTGCAGACCCATCCCCCTGCCCCCTTCCCTCATAGGGAAGGGGGGTGGGGGTTAGGTTGGCAAGTGAGTCAAGCAACTTTAGAAAACCCGGCGGCTCTAG